>JAVEES010000066.1 GCA_030840285.1 Pseudonocardiales bacterium | reverse complement strand
CTTGCCCTTTTGGACTGACTGGTGCTGGCTCGGTCACAGGGGCGGCCTGCCTGTCCTCTCCGTCTCGATAGAGCATTCAGCATCCCACGGCTGCCTGCGACCTCCGGGGAGGCGCGCTCGTCGCTCCGCTGCCCGCCGATCAGGACCAATGCCTTGACAAATTCCTGAGTCGTAATCGGCTGATAGCGGCCCTGGGCAGCGCAACCCTCGTCGTCGAGGCCGCACGACGCTCTGGTGCGCTCAACAGCGCTCGCTACGCCCGTGATCTCGGGCGACCTGTGCTCGCGGTGCCGGGGCCGATCACCTCGGCAATGTCGGCAGGAACGCACGATCTGATCCGTCGCGACGACGACCCGGCTCGATTGGTGACCAGCGTTTCCGACGTACTGAGCTACTGCGGGGGAGCGGTTGACCCGATCGGCCTGCCAGTAGCAGGCTCGCAGGGGCGAGCGCCCGATCTGCTGAGACCGTACGACCTCCTGGATCCGACGGCCCGCTGCGTGGTGGATGGCTTGCCCTCGGGCCGAGCCGTCTCCGACATCGAGCTGGCAGAGCTGAGCGGTCGCGCGCTCGGGGAGGTGCGCGCGGCGCTGCCTGCCCTGATGACGCTTGGCCTCGTCGAGCTGTCAGCTAGCGGTTACCGTCTGACTCCCCGCGTGGCGAGTTGACTGCACCGCGAGGCTCCCGCAATGTCGAGCCGTGGACCGCCGATCGCTTCCCGATAGGAAACTCGCCGGTCAGCAGAGCGGCGGAAAGGCCTTGGATCGGCGCCGCAACGCCGCGAGACCGGACTTCGGCAGGATGCGGGCTGAGCTGCCCGTCGCGTTGGCACAAACCCTCGCCGATTTCGAGCGGTATCTCACGCTCGAGCGGGCCCGCTCACCGCACACAGTCGCGGCGTATCTCGGTGATTTGACCCTGCTGCTGACCTACCTCGCCGAGCACGGCGAAACGGACGTGAGCCAGCTCAGCCTGCGCCAGCTTCGCGGTTGGCTTGCCGAGCTGCACAGCACCGGAGCAGCTAGGACGACCTTGGCGCGGCGGGCGGCCGCTGCGCGCAGCTTCACGGCATGGGCATTCGCCCACCGCTTGATCACGGCGGATGTGGCTGAGCTCCTCGTCAGCCCACGGCGTCACCAGGTCATTCCGGCCGTGCTGTCGGCTGAGGAAGCAGCACGTGCCATCGATGCCGTCGATGGCGATTCCGCCGAGCAACTACGCGACCGGCTGGTCCTGGAGATGTTGTACGGGACCGGAATCCGGGTGGCCGAGTTGGTCGGCCTGGACCTCGGCGACCTCGACTACGGCAGGCGGGTGGTGCGCGTGCTCGGCAAGGGGAACAAGCAGCGAACTGTTCCCTTCGGCGTGCCAGCCGCCCGAGCGGCGCAGGAATGGCTGTCCCAGGGCCGCACCGAATGGCAGACGCCGGACTCGGGCGCAGCCCTGTTACTGGGACGACGTGGTCGCCGGCTCGACCAACGTGCCGCCCGCGACATCGTCAACAAGTACACCGCCGGCCTCGTCGGCGGGCATGGGCTGTCGCCGCATGGACTGCGGCACTCTGCCGCAACCCATCTGCTCGAAGGGGGCGCCGATCTGCGGGCGGTGCAGGAGCTACTCGGACATGCCAGCCTTGCCACGACCCAGATCTACACCCACGTCTCGGTCGAACGGCTGCGCAAGAGCTTCGAGCAGGCTCACCCCCGCGCATAAGGCCGCCTCTTGGCATGCACGCCGGTCCTTGCAGGAGTCCTCCCGTGCGACCTGGAGGCAAACTCGTCAGGGCACGAGGCGAACCACGCCAAGGGGACGCAATAACGAGAGCGGATCCAGGTAGTCACCGCCGCGCCTGGCGCCCCAGTGCAAACAGGATGCCGGCAGGCAGGCGGCATGGCGCCCCGTCAGCGTGCCGATTCTCTGACCGGATGCAACAGGTTGCCCGGCCCTTACCGAGCTGGACACGGGCTCGTACTCGGTGCTGATGCCGTCAGGGTGCGCGATCACGACCACGCCGCGGCCCGCGACCACACCGGCATAGCGGACCACGCCGCCACCTGCGGCGACAACCGTGCGACCGCTCGATGCCGCCAGGTCGACCCCGCGGTGACCGGCCGCGTACGGCGTGGGCGGTGGTTGGAATCGGGTAAGTACCGCAACGGTCCCAGCGAGTGGCAGCCGATAGCCGGCGGCGCCTGATTCCATGCCGGTAGCCGCGCCGCCCATGCCGTTCGCGGAGCTCACAACCGACCGCGCGGCTGCTGCCGCAGGCGACCTGGGTGGCGCCGGAGACCCCGAGGAGGGCACCGCGGTGAGTGGAAGCAGCACCGCGCACACCGCCAGCGCCACCAGCGCCCTTCTCGATGTCCGTCGACTTCTTTCTACATCCGTCCGGTTCATGACAGCCACGTTGCCGACGCGTCGCGGTCGAGGCGGCGCGATTCGCGGATCTGTGGACAACGCCGATGGCTGTGGAGAAGGTGTTGTGCTGGCGCACACCCCAGGCGCCTCGGGATGCTGAGGGCCTCTAGGGATGCCTAAGCCCCAGGCCGGGCGCTACGGCGCGGCCGGATAGGGAATTGATCCGATGTGGTGGGCCTCCTCAGAAGGCCATCGTCGTAGCTACTGCAGGACCGACCGCCGACCAGCAGTCGAACCGGTGGCATCGATGAAAGACCGACATGAGGAGCCAGGCTATGTACCCCAACGGTTACCAAGACGCCGAGATCGCCTACCGCCGGCAACGGATCGCGGAGGCGTTCCGAGCCGGGTCGACCCGCGATCTGGGCCGGACCCGACAGCATCACCACTTACCGCTTCGCCGGCACGCCAAGCGGACCGCCGGCAGTTGAGCCAGCATGCCCGACGCCGCTCAGCGGCAAATTCTCGAAGATGTCGGTGGGTACCGGCAAGATGAGCTTGTGCCCAGCGAGACTCAGCCACTGATCGGGCGGGCCGGCGAGATGGCCGACCTGGTCGCGGTGCTCGACGCCGCGCGCGAACAGTTCGGCACCAGCGTGCTGCTTTCCGGTGACGCCGGTGTCGGCAAGACTCGCGTGCTGTCCGAGGTACTGCTGCGCGCCGATGCTCGCGAGATGATCCGGATGGTGGGTCACTGCATCGACTTCGGCGACGTCGGGCTGCCCTACCTGCCGTTCAGCGAGGCTCTTGGCCGGCTGATGCGCGAGCGTCCTGAGCTGGCAGCCGAACTGCAGGCGGCGTTTCCGCCGCTGGTCCGGCTGCTGCCTCAGCACCGCACCATGACCGGTGGCACGGGGCTTTCCGACGCGCCGCTGGACCGTGGGGAGCTCTTCGCCGCGGTACTCGCCGCGCTCGCGAGGATCGGGCAGGAAGCGCCTGCCGTGCTGGTGATCGAGGACGCTCACTGGGCCGATCAATCGACGCGGGATCTGATCGGATTCCTACTCACCCGGCTGGATGGTGAGCACGTGGCGATGATGGTCTCCTACCGCAGCGACGACCTGCACCGCCGTCACCCGCTGCGCACCGCGGTCGCCGAGTGGTCGCGGCTCTCGGGCGTACGGCGTATCCACCTGGAGCCGCTAGCTGACGCCGATGTTCGTGCCCTGATCCACTCGGTACGACCCGAACTGGCCGAGGGCGAGGTCCGCACCATAATCCGGCGCGCCGAGGGTAACGCCTTCTTCACCGAGGAATTGCTCGCCTCCGCCGCCCGTGGAACCTCGCAGGACTGCGTGCCGGCCGCACTAGCCGACTTGTTGCTCGTCCGGCTCGACAGCTTGTCCGAACAGGCTCGCGCGGTCATCCGGCTCGCCGCCGTTGCCGGTCGCAGGGTGCCGCACGAGGTGCTGGCGGTGGTGGCGGGCATGGCACACGCCGACCTCGATGGGGCTCTGCGTGAAGCAGTCGAGGCACACATCCTTGAGCCGAGCGGCCACTATCGCTACGGCTTCCGGCACGCGCTGCTCGGTGAGGCCGTCTATGACGATCTGCTGCCCGGTGAGCGGGTCCGATTGCACGCGGCCTTCGCTGCCGCCCTGGCGAAGGAATCGATCACCGGAACTGCCGCGGAGCTGGCTCGGCATGCTCGAGAATCCCATGACCTGGAGACCGCCTACAGCGCCAGTGTGCGGGCCGGAGACGAGGCCGTGGCGGTGGCCGCACCGCAGGAAGGCATGCAGCATTACGAAGCCGCCCTGGAGTTGCTGCCCCGGGTCGGTGACCCGGCCTCGGAAGAGGCCGCGGACCTGGCGATGTCCGCCTCCGATGCGGCCGCGGCGGCGGGTCACCTGGCCCGAGCCGCGGCCTTCGCCCGAGAGGCGCTCGCGCGCGCAACCACGGGCGACTCACTGCTTCGCGCCCGGTTGCTGTGTTCCTTCGCCAACCACGCCTTGGCAGTAGAAGGCGAGCTGGAGGCTGTCTCGACTTCCGATGAGGCTCTCAGGCTGCTGCCGGACGACCAGCCCTCCGCCCTGCGTGCGCGGCTGTCTGCGGTGCACGCACGCGCCCTGTCCCAGTTGGGACGTCACGACGAGGCGGTGCGCTGGGCCCGGCAGGCGGTTGAGATCGCCGAGCAGATCAACGATCCGCACGCCGCTACCGATGCATGGACGACCCTGGCCGTCGAACAGAAACGATCCGGTGATCCGCGGTCCTCGGCCGCCCAGCTAGAAGAGATCGCCGGCCGGGCGCATGACGCCGACCAGATCGGCGAGGAGCTGCGAGTGCTCTTTCAACTCGGCGTCCTCTGGTTGAGCGCGGGCGATCTGGCTGCCGCCCGCGATGCCTACCAGCGCTGCTGGGACCGCGCGAGCGCAGCTGGACGGCCGTGGGCGCTCTACGGACTTGATTCCCGAGCACATCTGTCGCTGGTCCATTTCGCGGCGGGCAACTGGGACCTCTCCGAGGCGGTGACCGACCTGGCTGGCGAGCAGGCACCTCAGGTCGCCGAGGTCAAACTGGTAGCCGCTGGAAGCGCGGTGCGCACCGCACGCGGCGAGCACTCGATCCTCGATCGGCTCGGGTGGATCCGGAGCCGCTGGCGCGACGATGGCGTCATCGCGATCTGGAGCCTGTCGCAGGCGATCGAGGTCCACACCCAACGCCGTGACACCGCATCCGCGTTGGCCGCCCATGATGAGCTCATCGAGGTGATCGCCGACATCTGGCAACAGCCCTGGTTCTCCGCTCGGCTCCGCGTCTCAGCACTCGGGCTCGCGGCGCTGTCTGCCACCGTGGCTGAGCTGCCCGAGGGTGAGCGCAAGGCTGCCATCGATCGTGGTGCCCGGTTACATGCCGACGGACGCACCACAGCCGATCGATCTCGTAGCAGCGCGCTCCCGCTCGGGCCCGAGAGCCGGGCCTGGCTGGTGCGGCTCGACGCCGAATGGGCGCGGCTGCGATGGCTGGCCGATCTGGACGCCAGCCCCGTCGAGGAGCACGAGGCTCTCTGGCGAGCGGCTGCCGAAGCCTTCGAGGGTGATCCGTATGAGCGCGCCCGTTCGAGCGCGCGGCTGGCAGCCGTGCTTCGTGCCGCTGGCCGCGGGTCCGAGGCCGCCGAACTGGTAGCGCAGGCCCGAGAAGTGGCAGTCCGGCTCGGTGCCAAGCCGCTGCTCGGCGAGCTCGCTCGACTTGCCAGTGGTCGCCCCAGTCTGCGCGGCCGGATCGAGCCCGAAAGCCCAGGCGGATTGCAAGCCCTGACCAGCCGGGAGAACGACGTCCTCGAGCTGATCGTGCAGGGACGTACCAATCGTCAGATCGCCCGCCAGCTCTACATCAGCGAGAAGACCGTCTCCGTCCACGTATCCAACATCCTCGCCAAGCTCGGTGTCCGCAGCCGGACCGAGGCCGCCGCCGCGGCTCGACGGGGGGCATGAGGGCTCCTGATTTCCGCGGCTCCTTCAATCGGGCTAGACTGGGTCCGCACCTTGCGAAAGCAGGGTGACTTCGCGTGCCCACCTCCAGATTTTGGAGGTTCCCGGCCCCTTCGGTCCAGCCTCGCGGTTGGTGATCGGCCGTCAAACGGGTACCAGGGCGATCGAGCACCCCGCTCGGTCGCGACAACCGAACCGCGTGCGGTCTCGATACGCCAGCTAGGCGCATGCGAGCCGTGCGCACGAACGCAAGGAGGACGCGCCCGATGGCCGTCGTCACCATGAAGAACCTGCTCGATTCCGGCGTGCACTTCGGTCACCAGACCCGCCGCTGGAACCCGAAGATGAAGCGATTCATCTTCACCGAGCGCAATGGCATCTACATCATCGACCTTCAGCAGACGCTCACGTACATCGATCGCGCGTACGAGTTCGTCAAAGAGACCGTCGCGCACGGTGGCAGCGTCATGTTCATCGGCACCAAGAAGCAAGCCCAGGAAGCGATCGCCGAGCAGGCGACCCGGGTCGGCATGCCGTATGTGAATCAGCGCTGGCTCGGTGGAATGCTCACCAACTTCTCCACCGTCTACAAGCGCCTCCAGCGGCTCAAGGAACTGGAGGCCATGGAGCAGAACGGTTGGGAAGGCACTGCCACCAAGAAGGAGCAGCTCATCCTGACCCGCGAGAAGGTCAAGCTCGAGCGCACCCTCGGTGGTATCCGTGAGATGTCCAAGACCCCCAGCGCGGTCTGGATCGTCGACACCAAGAAGGAGCACATCGCGGTCGGCGAGGCTCACAAGCTCGGTATTCCGGTTATCGCGATCCTCGACACGAACTGCGATCCGGACGAGGTCGACTACAAGATCCCGGGCAACGACGACGCCATCCGGAGTGCTGGATTGCTGACTCGGGTCATCGCCGACGCGGTCGCCGAGGGCCTGATGGCCCGTGCGGGCGCTGCTGCCAACGCCGGCCGGGACGAGAAGCCCGAGCCCGGACAGCTCGGCACGGATGAGCCGTTGGCCGACTGGGAGAAGGAACTGCTGCAGCCGACGGATGCTGCCGCTGCTCCCGCGGCCGAAGCGCCGCCGGTTGCTGCCGAGCCTGCCGCGGCTGACACAACGGCGGCCCCGGCCGACAGCGCACAGGCCGCCACCGCGGAGCCCGACGCCGCAGAGGCCGGCGCCGCAGAGGCCGACGCCGCAGAGGCCGGCACCGCAGAGGCCGACGCCGCCGCGCCCGCAGCAGAGGTCAGCACCCCGCAGTCCTGACCAAGCCGGTCTATCCGATGGGGCGCGCAGAGTTCGATCATTGATCGGATCGCTGGGCGCCCCTCGGCGCGAATCCACTCCCGTACACCTCAACACAAGATGGGATCGAAAGACATGGCGATTACCGCCGCAGACGTCAAGAAGCTCCGTGACGCGACCGGAGCGGGCATGCTCGACGCGAAGAAGGCCCTGGAAGCAGCCGACGGCGACTTCGACAAGGCCGTCGAGGAACTTCGTATCAAGGGCGCCGGCAAGGCCGCCAAGCGCGGTGCGGAACGGGAGACCAGCAATGGCCTCGTGGCCGCCGCCGAGAACGCCATGATCGAGCTCGCTTGCGAGACAGACTTCGTGGCCAAGAACGAGCAGTTCCAGACCCTCGCGGGTGACATCGTGGCTCACTTCGTGAAGTCCGATGCCTCCGACGTGGACTCGCTGATGGCTGAAACGCTCGCCGATGGGCAAACCGTGAGCGAGAACATCGCCGCGCTGAACGCGGTCATCGGCGAGAAGATCGAGCTGCGCAAGGCCGTCAAGCTCGAGGGCAAGATCGCCACCTACCTGCACCGCAAGTCCGCCGATCTCCCGCCGCAGGTCGGCGTGCTGGTCGCGTTTACCGGTGACGACGTCGACGCGGCCCGTGCCGCGGCGATGCAGGTCGCCGCTCTCAAGGCCCAGTTCCTCTCCCGCGAAGACGTGCCGACCGAGACGGTCGAGAACGAGAAGCGGATCGCGGAGGCGACCGCGCGCGAAGAGGGCAAGCCCGAAGCGGCCCTGCCGCGCATCATCGAAGGCCGGGTGAACGGCTTCTTCAAGGACGCCGTTCTGCTCGAGCAGGCATCGGTGCACGACAGCAAGAAGACCGTCAAAGCCTTGCTGGACGCAGCCGGCGTCACCCTGACCGGCTTCGCCCGGTTCGAGGTCGGCGGGGCCTGACACTGCTCTGCCTCTCGACCGGGCGGCTGGCAGCCTGCCACCCGGGTAGGGGAGGATGTGCAGGAACGTAAGGACGAGGAGAGGGGCCGGCCACATGACCGAATTGCCTTCAGAGCCTGATGCGCTCGGCCCCGTGGCCCCTCTCGCCTCGGTCGCCCCGCCGGCTGTCTACAAGCGCATCCTGCTCAAGCTCTCCGGAGAGGTCTTCGGGGGCGGCCGGGTAGGAGTCGACCCTGATGTGGTCGCTTCCATCGCGCGCCAGATCGCCGAAGTGCACCGAGGCGGTACCCAGGTGGCGGTAGTCGTCGGCGGCGGCAATTTCTTCCGCGGCGCGGAACTGTCCCAGCGAGGGATGGATCGCGATCGGGCCGACTACATGGGCATGCTCGGAACGGTCATGAACTGCCTCGCGCTGCAGGACTTCCTGGAGAAGGCCGGCGTGCCGACCCGCGTGCAGACCGCGATCACGATGGGCCAGGTGGCAGAGCCCTACATCCCCAGGCGCGCTGAGCGGCACCTGGAAAAGGGCCGTGCCGTGATCTTCGGTGCCGGTGCTGGCCTGCCGTACTTCTCCACCGACACCACCGCCGCGCAGCGGGCTCTCGAGATCGGCTGCCAGGTGCTGCTGCTCGGCAAGAGCGGCGTGGACGGCGTGTACGACGCGGACCCCAAGTTCCATCCTGAAGCAGTGAAGTTCGACCGGATCAGCTATGACGAGGTGCTTCGACGTGGGCTCAAGGTCGCGGACGCGACCGCATTCAGCCTGTGCCGGGACAACGCGATGCCGATCGTGGTCTTCGATCTTGCCGATGGCAACATCGCCAGGGTCGTCCGGGGTGAGAAGATCGGGACCCTGGTTTCGGCCCAAAACTGATTTCGACTCACTCGACCGGCAGGCTCAGCAACCAGCGACAGAAACCGGCGGCGTACCCAGAACCAAGGAGACTGACGTGATCGACGAGACCCTCTTCGAGGCCGAAGAGAAGATGGAGAAGGCGGTCAGCGTCCTTCACAACGATCTTGGCGCGCTGCGCACCGGTCGGGCTTCGGCGAGCAGTTTCAACCGCATCGCGATCGACTACTACGGAGCGATGACCCCGTTGCCCCAGCTTGCCTCGGTGGCCATTCCGGAGGCCCGGATGGCGGTCATCAAGCCCTACGACGCCTCACAGCTCAACGCGTTGGAGAAGGCTATCCGCGGCAGCGACCTCGGCGTCAACCCGAGCAATGACGGCAATCTGATCCGGGTCGTCTTCCCACAGTTGACCGAGGAACGCCGCCGGGAATTCGTCAAGCTGGCCAAGAGCCGTGGCGAGGACGCCAAGGTGTCGATCAGATCTGTACGTCGCCACGCCAACGAGACCTTCGGCAAGCTGGTCAAGGACGGCGAGGTCGGCGAGGACGATGCGCGTCGTGCCGAGGCAGACCTGCAGAAGTTGACCGACAAGTACGTTGCGCAGGTTGACGAGTCGGTCAGGGTCAAAGAAGCGGAACTCCTCGAAGTCTGATGACTGAAGATTCCGCTGCCTCCGACGACGAGTCCACCGGGCGGCACGGCGGGGCGAGCGGTGGGCTGTCCGCGGCGGAACTGATCGCCCGAGCCCGCGCGGCCGCACCGCCGATGCCGGATCGTCCCTCCAGGGCAGCCCGACGCGCACTCGAGCAGGCTGAGGCCATCGCCGAGCGGCTGGACGCGGTGGCTGACGAACCGACGGTCCGCCGGCACCTGGCAGTAGTCGACGCGCCGGTGCCGCTGGCCGAGACCGCGCCTGCCGGCCCGCGCAAGTCGCGGGCGGGCCGCAACCTGCCGGCCGCGATCGGTGTCGGGGCCGCGCTCGGCGCCCTAATCCTGATCTCGATCTTCACCTACCGGCCGAGCTTTGCCGTCATCATCACACTCGCGGCCGCTATCGGCGTGTACGAGATGGTCACCGCGATCGCGACTGTCGAGGCCCGCCCGCCGCTGGTACCCCTCGTCGTGGGCGGCCTGGCGATGGATGCTGCGGCGTGGTTCCGCGGACCCGACGGGCTGGTCGGCGCCCTCATGCTGACGGTGCTCGGTCTGGTCGTGTGGCGGCTGGCCGACGGCGCGGCCGGCTACCTGCCAGACGTCGCGTCCTCGGTCCTGGTCGCCGTCTACGTGCCTTTTCTCGCCGGGTTCGCCGCGCTGCTGCTGCAGCCCGACGACGGTGCGGCGCGGGTCGTCATGTTCATCCTCGCGGTCGTCTGTTCTGACACCGGTGGCTACGCCGCGGGAGTACTGATCGGCAGGCACCCCATGGCACCGATGGTTTCTCCCAAGAAGTCCTGGGAGGGTTTCACCGGTTCGATCATCGGCGCGGGTGCCTGCGGCGTCCTGATGATGGTCTACTGCTTCCATCAGCAGTGGTGGCAAGGGGCATTGTTCGGCGTCGCGATCGCCATCACCGCAACCCTCGGCGATCTCGGCGAGTCGATGATCAAGCGCGATCTCGGGCTCAAGGACATGGGAAAGTTGTTGCCCGGCCACGGCGGCATCATGGACCGCCTGGATTCATTGCTGCCGTGCGCGCCGGTCGCCTACCTGCTGCTGAGTGCCTTCGTCCCGCACTGATCCGTCTGGGGCTGCCCGACTCTCGACGGTCTGGCAGCCGCAGGGGCCGTGGGACAATGGTGTCGTCATGACCTCCCTCCCGCTCGTCTTCAGTGCTCCTCGCCGTGGCATGCCGCCGCGGCACCTGGCCGACCTCACCGAGTCCGAGCGGCGGACGGCGGTTGCAGAGCTCGGTGAGAAGCCGTTTCGCGCAGATCAGCTGTCGCGCCACTACTTCTCGCGGCTGGAGAACGACCCGCAAGCCATGACGGACCTTCCGTCGCAGGTACGCACAGCTCTCGGCGACGCGCTCTTCCCGCCGTTGTTGAGCGAGGTGCGGCACGTCGAGACGGATCAGGGCACCACCCGCAAAACCCTGTGGAAGCTGCACGACGGCACGCTCGTCGAGTCGGTGCTGATGCGTTACCGCGATCGCCTGACCGTATGTATCTCCAGCCAAGCAGGCTGCGGGATGGCCTGCCCGTTCTGCGCGACCGGCCAGGGCGGCCTGAACCGCAACCTCTCGACGGCCGAAATCGTCGAGCAGGTTGCCGCGGCGGCTCGTGTCGCGGCAGCGGGGGAGCTGCCAGGCGGCCCGGTGCGGCTCTCGAACGTGGTGTTCATGGGCATGGGGGAGCCGCTGGCCAACTACAAGCGGGTTGTCGCCGCGCTACATCGGATGATCGACCCGGCGCCCGCTGGGCTCGGCCTGTCCCAGCGCTCGATCACGATGTCCACCGTCGGACTCGTTCCGGCGATCGACAAACTCGCGGACGAGGGCATGAACGTGACGCTCGCGGTGTCCTTGCACGCGCCCGACGACGAACTGCGCGACACCCTGGTGCCTGTCAACACCCGGTGGAAGGTACGCGAAGTACTCGAGGCCGCCGACGCCTATGCGGCGCGAACCGGCCGCCGGTACTCGATCGAGTACGCCATGATCCGCAACATCAACGACCAGCCCCGGCGGGCGGAGCTGCTCGGCCAGCTGCTGTCCGGCAGGCTGGCGCATGTCAACCTGATCCCGTTGAACCCGACTCCTGGATCTCAGTGGGACGCTTCGCCGAAATCCGTGCAGGACGACTTCGTCGCGCGGGTGGGATCACACGGCGTGCCGATCACCGTCCGGGACACCCGCGGGCGGGAGATCGACGGAGCCTGCGGCCAGCTGGCCGCCAAGGGCTGAGTCGTCCCGCCAGCTGATCAGCTCAGGCTGAGCGCCGTGTCGTCGAGAAAGAACGACGTGGCGATCGAGCTGTCCTCGGTGCCAGTCCACTTGAGGGCGACTGTGGAGCCGGCGAAGGAACTCAGGCTGACGGTGCGCTGCAGGTAGCCGGTGCCCTTGTTCACGTTGGAGAACGACTGGATGCTCGTGCCGTTCGCTGTCAGGGTGAGCTTGTCGTAGGCGGCTGCTGTGCTCTCGCCCGAGCTGATGTAGAGGTAGTACGTCAAGGTCGCGGTGCAGCCGGCCGGGATGGCCACCGATTGCGACAGAGTGTCGGTGTGGGTGGTGCCGTAGCCGTCCAGCCAGGCATAGCCGCTGCCGGTATGCGAGTGCAGGCCGTCGGTGCTGATCACGCCACTACTTGCGCTCCAGCTGCTAGCGCCTGACTCGAACCCGGGGTTCAGCAACTTCTGCCCGGTACAGCCACTGCCGCCCGAGGAGCTGATCGTCCAGCTGAAGCTCGCGCTGCCGGTTGCGTTCACGGCGTCCTTGGCGGTGGCCGTTACCGAGTAGCTGCCCGACGTGGTCGGCGTTCCGGAGATAAGACCGCTGGAGCTGATCGACAGCCCGGTCGGCAGCCCGGTCGCCGTCCAGGTGTAGGGGCTGGTGCCGCCGCTTGCGGACATTTGCAGGCTCGTCGCGGTACCGACCGTTCCGGTTCTCGCTCCCGGGTTGGTCACTGTCACGGGGCTGGTGCCGCCCGATCCGCTGGCGAATGCCGCAACGCCGTTCGGCGTCCCCAGACCAGTCGGGCCGTCCCAGCCGGATCCCGCGGTGCACAGCGGCGCACCGCAGGTTCCGTTCTGACCGCTGGTCACGTCGTTGAGATTCGCGGTGTGGGCATACGGGTAACTGTTGGGCACGGTGCTGTTTCCCGGCGTACCGGCCAGTGCGTACACCGAGGCGATGATCGGTGCGGCCGCGCTGGTGCCGCCGTACACGGCCCACCCGGAACCACCGTAGGTCTGGTACACCGCAACGCCGGTCGCCGGGTCCGCCACGGCTGAGACGTCGGCCTCGGCCCGTTTGGTGCACCCGGTGTTGATGCCGCTCTGGAAAGCGGGCTTGGCAACGTATTGCGAGCAACCCGATCCGGCACCCTCGGTGTAGCTGGTGGTGTTCCAGACCTTCTCCGACCAGCCACGGCTGTTGCTCGCGGTCGTCAACGACGTTCCGCCGACCGCGGTCACGTATTTGGAGGTGGCGGGGTAGGAGCCGCCGTCGTAGTCACTGTCGCCCGAACTCGCTGTGATCGCCACACCGGGATGGTTGAAGTAGCTGGCGTCATTGGTGTTCTCGGTCCCGTTCTCCGGACCGCCGTAGCTGTTGGAGACGTACTTGGCACCCATCGTGACCGCGCGGTTCACCGCAGTGCCGAGGTCGGCCATGCTCGGACTGGTGGCCTCCACCAGCAGGATCTTGCAGTTGGGACAGATCGCCGACACCATGTCGAGATCCAGTGAGATCTCACCCGCCCAACCGGTATTCGGCGCGGGTAGTGCTGTCGTGGAACCGCTCTGACTCACCTTCTTGAAGCATCCGTTTGCCGTGCTGCAGGCCGACAGACCGTACTGGGTGCGGTAGGCGGCCAGGTCAGCCTCGGCGTTCGGATCGTCGTAGGCGTCGACGATCGCCACCGTCTGACCGCCGCCGGCCGAGCCCGACGGCAAGCTATAAGCGGCCTGCAGACTGCTCGGCCCGTAACCGCTGGGGACCGCGTTGGGCGACACTGCGTCATGGCCGAGGCCGGCGGGTTCGACGGTGTCCGTCTGGCGGATGGCCATGCAGGCGATGTGGCCCTTCGCCGGCGTTCCGCACAGCCGTTGAGTCTTGTGGTGCGTGACCGAGGATGCCGTCGGCGGCGTGGGCCCAGCCGCCTGTGCGGCGGTGCCGCTCAACGCGATGGATGACGCCGCGAGGGCCGTCAGTATGACGATCGCTCTGCTAAGGCGCGGCCGTAAGGGTGAGGACATCTGCTGATCCTTTCGCGGCCGGAAAGCGCCGAGACGTGCTATGACGTATCGCCGCGGACGCTAGCGATGTACCTCATCTGCGTCAATAGTTTGGAAAGACCGAATTCGGCGCTTTGTTTAACCGTTACGGATTGGAAACCCGGGGATGCGCAGGCATCAACCGTCAGAGCCGAGAAGCCTTGCCACCGAGGGCGGAATCTCGATACCGCTTGCCAGATCGGGCGAATCGAGCGCTTGCTCGTAGCGAACCGTCGCCGGAAGTACACCAGCCCAGGCTGGACCGGCGACATCGTCGGCGGGATCGTCCGGCCAGCCGTCGGACACCTTCCAGCTCCACTCCTCAATCGTCATTCGCAGTACGAGGGTCGCCGCGAGTTCGCGCTGGTGCGGACGGCGAATCTCGGCCACCCTGCCGGGGATCAAGGCATCCGTGAGCAGCTCAAGCACGGCCTCTCTGGCCTCTGGAATCACCGGCGTACAGCTGCCGAACATGACCGCGCTGCGGTAATGAATCGAGGACTCGAACGCCGAGCGAGCGACCACGAGCCCGTCCACGGCGGTCACCGCGAGCGATACCGGAATGCCCGTTGCCACCAGCCGCAACCAGTGCGAGCCGGTCGATCCGTGCAGCAGGATGGTGGGAGGGTCGTCGTCCTGCGCCGCGATCGCGATCGGCAACACCCGTGGGTTGCCCTTGTCGACAAAGGCCAAGTGGCCCACCGGTACCTGCCGGACGAGGCGGCGCAATCCCTCGACATCGTTGCCGGGAAACTTCTCGGCCATCCTGCTCGGCGTGGTGCGCTCAGAACTCATCGACGCATCATAGGGACATCCCGCTTCCCTGCTTCGCGACCGTGCCCGACGGCGGTGCCAACGCACCAGCCGCTCTCGGGTGTCGAATGATCAGGATGCCCTGCGCGAGTTCGCCGCCGATCGCGCGATAGCAATGCGGACCGGACGAATCCCAGCTCACCTGCTCGCCCGAACGCACGATCAACGGCTGCTGGCGTGGCCCTACCTCCGCGGCCCCGGACTCGAGCAGAAGGCACTCCAGGACGCCAGGTCCGTGACCTGGGGATACCTGCTGGGCGCCGGGGCGAATGGCCAGCCGGTACACCTCGGTCGTGATCGCCGGATCATCGAACACCTCTACCAGCGTTGCGGTTACAGCCTTGCCGCGAAGGCTCGGGCGGACTTGGCCGGAGGCCCGGAGCAGGTCGGTCAGCGGCACCTGAAGTACGGCCGCGATCGCATAGAGGGTCTCCAGGGTGGGGTTGCGGATGCCGGCCTCGATCTCGGACAGGGTCGCCTTGCCGACGGCCGCCCGGGCGGCCACCGACGAAAGCGACCAGCCACGGTCGAGCCTGATGGTGCGGATGCGCTCACCGATCAGTCGGGACAACTCGGCGCTGCTGGCACGGGCCTGCTGGGCATCCGACGTCATCACGCTATCGTTCCACATATGGAACGCTTGCTCCAGCCGGTGGTTGCCGGTGTGGTCACCGCCCTCGTCGGGTTCACCAGCTCGTTCACGGTGGTACTTGCGGGTCTTCGAGCGGTAGGAGCAAGCGAGGGGCAGGCTTCCTCGGGCCTGCTCACGGCAAGCGTGGTGATGGGAGGCCTCGCGATCTGGGCAAGCGTCCGGGCACGGATGCCTATCAGCATCGCCTGGTCAACGCCGGGCGCTGCGCTGCTGGTCGCCACCGGGTCCTTGCGCGGCGGGTTCGGCGCCGCGGTTCTCGCCTTCGGAGTCTGTGGCGCCCTCATCCTGCTCACCGGAATGTGCGCCGCGCTGCGCAAGCTGGTTCTGGCGATCCCAGGCCCGCTGGCCAGCGCCCTGCTTGCCGGCGTGCTCCTACAACTCTGCTTGGTCCCGGTCACCACGATGCATGACCGGCCGGCGCTTGCCATCCCTATAGTCGCGACCTGGCTGGCCCTGATCCGGCTCGCCCGGCGGTGGGCGGTGCCGGTGGCAATGCTGGTTGCCCTCGCGGAAATCGTTGCCAAGTCAGGCCAATCTCAATTGTCCGGCCACCGCCTCGCACCCTCGCTTGCGATCACCACCCCGGTCCTGACCGTGTCGGGCGTGACCCTCGGCCTGTCGCTGTTCGTGGTGACCATGGCGTCGCAGAATATCCCCGGCATCGCCGTGCTGGACGGCTTCGGCTACTCGGCGCCGGTACGCCGGGTGCTGATCGAGACGGGTGGCGGCACCATCGCCGGCGCGGCCTTCGGCGGTCATGTGGTCAATCTCGCCGCGATCAGCGCGGCGTTGTCCGCTGGACCGGATGCCCATCCGGACAAGGACAAACGCTGGATCGCATCGTCGTTCGCCGGTGCCTGCTACATCGCGTTTGGGGTCAGCGCGGGGCTGCTGTCCGCACTTGCCGCGGTGGCACCAGCGGGCTTGGTCGAGACGGTGGCAGGCCTGGGCCTGCTCGGCACCCTGGGGTCATCGCTCGCGGCCGCGGCGACCGAGCCCGGCGCGTGGTCGGCGGCCGGTATGCGCGACGCGGCTGTGGTGACGTTTCTCGTTACGGCATCGGGCTTTTCACTCGCGGGGATCGGCTCGCCGTTCTGGGGATTGCTCGCCGGGCTCGTGGTGCTCACGGTGCTGTCACTGCGCTGGCGAGGTCAGCGGCCGAGCACCTTGTTGACGGCCGCGGCGACGAGCGAGGGGCGGCCGTGACGGCGTTCGGCGGCGTCCGCCCAGGTCATGGCCCGTAGTCCGGCATTGGCGCCCAGCCAGCGCAAAGGCTCCGGTTCCCACTGCGGAGACTGGTGGTTGACCCACGGCAGCTCGGTGAGTTCGCTGTCCCGTCCCAGGATGAGCTCGGTGAGGGTCCGCCCTGCGAGGTTGGTCGTCGAAACGCCGTCGCCGACGTACCCACCGGCCCAGGCCATACCCGTCGTGCGATCAAGGCCGACTGAGGCGTTCCAGTCCCGCGCGATGCCGAGCGGACCACCCCAGCGATGCGTGATTCGGGCCTGTGCGGTAACGGGGAGCAGTTCCGTGAGCGTGTCGCGCAATGCGGTGAAGACCGACGAGTCGTGGTCGAAACCGGCCGAGATGGCCGAACCAAAATGGTATGGCGCTCCCCGACCCCCGAAGACCAGCCGGCCGTCGGCCGTGCGCTGGCCGTAGATGATCAGGTGGCGAAAATCCGTGAAGGTCTCACGCTCTGCCAGCCCGATCTCCTGCCACACCTGCTCAGACAGCGGTTCGGTCGCTATGACGAGTGAGTACACCGGTGCCAACGCCCGCTTGAGCCCCGGCAGCCGCGGCGTGAAGCCCTCGGTGGCCCGGACGATGACTTCGGCGCGCAGGGATCCGAACGGCGTGCGCAGCCTGCCGGGTTCGATGCCCAGGACGGGACTCTGCTCATAGATCGGCACGCCTAGTTGCTCGACCCGCGCGGCCAGTGACCGGACGAGTTTTGCCGGCTGGACGACCCCGCAATGGGGTGTGTACACACCGCCGGTCACCGCTGTCGCATTGAGGCGGGCGCGGGCCGCATCGGCGTCGAGCAGGGCGAGGTCGCTCTCGTCGAAACCGAAGCGGCGGGCCTCTTCGATCTCATCCTCGGCGCGGCGCTGCTGTGGCTGGCTGCGGGCCACCGTGATCGTGCCACCCCTGGCCCAGTCGGCGTCGAGCCCGTCGGCCTCCACGACTCGCTGGACCTCGGCGACAGTCGATTGCATCGCTCGGTACTGCCTGATCGCCGCCTCGTGCGAGTGCCTCGATGCCAGCCCGGACAGCGACACCGGATAGAGCGCGGAGCACCAGCCGCCGTTTCGTCCCGAGGCACCGAAGCCGGCCACTTCAGATTCGAGGATTGCCACCCGAAGCGAGGGTTCCGCGAGTTTGAGGTAGTAGCCCGTCCAGAGCCCGGTGTAGCCGGCTCCGACGATCGCGACGTCGACGGTGCGGTCTTGCGGTGCGGCGGCGAAGGACGGACGCGCGATGAAGTCGTCGCCGGCCGTGGCATGCCACAGCGACAGCTCGCGGTACGAGGCCGGCAGGCTCACGAGGCGAGCGCGTCGGCGACGGTCCGGCTGGCGTAACCGTGTGCCTGAGCCACCGCCGCGTTCGTCAGTTCACCAGCGTGGGTGTTGAGGCCACCGGCCAGCGTCGGGTCCGAACGAAGTGCCTCGCGCCAGCCGCGGTTGGCCAGTTCCAGGGCGTAGGGCAGCGTGACGTTGGTCAGGGCGTAGGTGGAGGTGTGCGGCACGGCGCCGGGCATGTTCGCCACGCAGTAGAAGACCGAGTTGTGCACCCGATAGGTCGGCTCGGCGTGCGTGGTGGGATGCGAATCCTCGAAGCAGCCACCTTGGTCGATGGAGATATCGACGAGCACAGAACCTGGCTTCATCCTCGATACCAGCTCATTGCTGATCAGCATCGGTGCCTTCGCGCCGGGAATGAGCACCGCCCCGATCACGAGGTCGGCGTCCAGGACAGCACGCTCGACCTCGTAGGCGTTGGAGGCGATGGTCTGGCAGTGGCCCTGATAGATGGCGTCCATCTGGCGCAACCGGGCAACATTTCGGTCCAGCAGCAGCACTTCTGCCTGCATGCCCAGCGCAATCGCCGCAGCGTTCTGGCCCGAGACTCCGGCACCGATCACCACGACCTTGGCCGCGTAGACGCCGGGAACCCCACCCATCAGGACGCCACGGCCGCCGCCTTGGCGCATCAGGTGATAGGCGCCGACCTGGGGGGCCAGGCGCCCGGCGACCTCCGACATCGGGGCAAGCAGCGGCAGCGAGCCATCGGGGAGTTGCACGGTCTCGTAGGCGATCCCGGTCGTGCCGGCCTTCAGCAGGGCGTCCGTGCAGTTCTTGTCAGCGGCCAGATGCAGGTAGGTGAACATCGTCTGGTCCGAGCGCATCCGGCCGTATTCCTCGGCGATCGGTTCCTTGACCTTCAAGATCAGGTCACCGGTGGCCCAGACGTCGTCGGCGGTCGGCAAAATTCGCGCGCCCGCCGCGATGTAATCCGCGTTCGGGATCGAGGACCCGACTCCGGCATCGTGTTCGACATAGACCTCGTGGCCGCTGCGTACCAACTCGTTCACGCCGCTCGGGGTGATCGCCACCCGGTACTCGTGGTTCTTGACCTCGCGGGGGATCCCGACCTTCATCAAACGCCTCCGTCGACACTGACTGATGGTGCCGATCGCGACAATCGGCTTAGAAGGAGAATGAATGATTGACGTGACGATGGCTAGAGACCTGAAGAAAATTCTGCGAATATGGCTCGATGCCGTCTGAAAATTCTACAAGAGTGCCTCGTGCAGCCGTCTCACCGAATAGGCTACGGTCCGCACCACGGCCAGTGAGCTCCGATGCCTATCCAGCGACGACTGAGCTGATGCGGCTGGACGAGATCGACCGCGCAATCCTGCGATGCCTCTCCGAGGATGCGCGGATTCCCAACAACGCATTGGCCGAATCCGTCGGCATCGCGGCCTCGACCTGCCTCGGGCGGGTGCGGGCGCTGCGCGAGCGCGGCGTGATCCGTGGCTTCCACGCCGATATCGACCCGGCAGCGGTGGGCAGGCCCATCCAGGCAATGATCGCCGTACGGATGCAGTCCCACGCCCGGAGCCACATTCCGGAATTCGCGGCGAGCGTGTCCGAACTGAGCGAGGTGCTCAACGTCTTCTTCCTCGCGGGCGCCGACGACTTCCTGATCCACGTTGCTGCCCGCAGCAC
This sequence comes from Pseudonocardiales bacterium, assembly GCA_030840285.1. Lineage (GTDB taxonomy): Bacteria > Actinomycetota > Actinomycetes > Mycobacteriales > Jatrophihabitantaceae > Jatrophihabitans_A. The sequence goes on along the minus strand of JAVEES010000066.1, from coordinate 3,728 downwards.
GGAGAATCTGCGTGACTTCGTGGTGGTAAACCTGAGCGGCAACCCCGACATCGCACTGACCGAGACGAACCTCATCTTCGAGCACATCCGCGCGGGCGGCGCGGCTCAGTAACCGATGTGATCGGCGATGTGGTCTGCGAGGGCGGTGCCTGACAGCCAGGCGCTCTCCATTCGCGGCCTTCCTTGAGGGCACCAGGCGTCACCGGCCACGCCGACGCCTAGTTCGTGCCAGCCGAACAGTCGAGCGTGTGCCTCAGCGGGTTTTGCCGTTTCCCACCGATGTGACTGCCGCCAGCTCGCAGCCTGCCGGATTCCGAAGACCTCGCGCAGCGCGGAGCACACGTCGGCCAGTGCCGCCTCCGGATCGTCGGCGTGAGTTCGGGCCAGGCTGGCGGTGCTGTGTACTACCAGCACCGGTGCCCGGTCGCCGCGGCGCGCTCCATCGTCGGCCACGAAGCTGATTCGTTCGTCATCGTTGACGAAAGCCCCGTCGGTGAAAGGCCAATTCCGTTCCGGCCAGCCAAGAACGGTCGCGATCACGGGATCGAAGTCGACGTTGAGGCTGCCCCGAAGCCGGCCCAACGGACCGACAGCGGGCAGCAGCCGGGCGGCCTGGGGGTCGGGCATGGCCAGCACCACAGCGGAGGCGGGCGCAGCGTCCACCTGCAGGCCGTCTCTGTCATGCACAGCAGTCGCCTCGCTGGCCACCCGGACCTCGATGCCGCCGAGTTCGGCGCTGACCAGAGATTGCAGGCCGTGGGCTGCGGTCCAGCGCATCGGGCCCTTGGAGTGATCGAGAAATCCCTGAGGACCGAATACGTCAAAGGTGTCGGTCCATGCTCGAGCGAGGCCACTGGACTGCCAGCGCGAAACGACCCGTTCGAAGCCAGGGTCGCTGACCGTGAAGTACGAAGCGCCGATATCGACCCGGCGTCCGTTCAGCTGCGGCGAGGCGATGCGTCCCCCTGGCTCGCCCGCTCGATCGATCACCCGAACCGGCACCCCGCGACCGGCGAGCCGGCGGGCGCACGAAGCACCCGCCAGCCCAGCGCCCACGATCAGCACCGGCGCCTGGTCAGCGGCGCTCATCACGCCACCAGCCATCGCTAATCATCGGCAGCTCTTCGGCTCAGATCTTCGTCGCACCCTCGGTGAGAACCGCGCGCAGGATTTGCTCGATCTCATCGAACTCCTCCTGCCCGCAGGTGAGCGGCGGAGCGAGTTGCACGACCGGATCTCCACGGTCATCGGCCCGGCAATACAGGCCCGCATCGAACAATGCCTTGGACAGGAACCCGCGGAGCAGCCGCTCGGATTCCTCGTCACTGAAGGTCTGCTTGGTGGCCTTGTCCTTGACCAGTTCAATGCCGTAGAAGTACCCGTCACCGCGCACGTCGCCGACGATAGGCAGATCGTTGAGCTTTTCCAGGGTGGAGCGGAACGCAGCCTCGTTGTCCAGAACGCGCTGGTTCAGGCCCTCCTTCTCGAAGATGTCCAGGTTCGCCATCGCGACCGCGGCCGACACCGGATGGCCACCGAAGGTATAGCCGTGCGGGAAGTAGTCGGTTCCGGTGAGGAAGGGCTCGGCGAGGCGATCGGAGATGATCGCTGCACCGATCGGCGAGTAGCCCGATGTCATCCCTTTGGCGCACGTGATGATGTCCGGGACGTAGTCGAACTTCTCGGAGCCGAACATGGGCCCCAGCCTTCCGAAGGCACAGATCGTCTCGTCGGAGACCAGCAGGACGTCGTACTGATCGCAGATCTGGCGGACGCGCTCGAAGTAGCCCGGCGGTGGCGGGAAACAGCCGCCGGAGTTCTGCACGGGCTCGAGGAAGACGGCAGCGACCGACTCCTCTCCCTCCATGATGATCGCCGCTTCGATCTGGTCGGCTGCCCATCGGCCGAAGGCCACCGGATCGTCACCGTAGATGGGCGCCCGGTAGATGTTGGTGTTCGGCACCTTGTGGGCACCCGGGACGAGTGGCTCGAACATGGTCTTGGCAGCCGGTATCCCGGTGATGGACAGTGCGCCCTGCGGAGTGCCGTGATAGGCCACGTAGCGCGATATGACCTTGTGCTTCATCGGTTTGCCGGTCAGCTTGAAGTACTGCTTGGCTAGCTTCCACGCGGTCTCGACCGCTTCGCCGCCGCCGGTGGTGAAGAAGACCCGGTTGAGGTCGCCCGGTGCGGCGGCGGCCAGCCGTTCGGCCAGCTCGATGGCCTGCGGGTGGGCGTAGGACCATACCGGGAAGTAGGCCAGCTCAGCCGCTTGTCTGGCCGCGGCCTCGGCCAGCTCGCGACGTCCGTGCCCGACCTGAACCGTGAACAGGCCGGACAGGCCGTCTAGATAACGCCTGCCGTGGATGTCATAGATGTAGGCACCCTCGCCGCGCACGATGGTCGGCACCGGCGCGTTGTCGTAGGAGGACAAACGCGTGAAATGCATCCACAGATGGTCGCGGGCGGAGTCGGAGAGCCGTTGGGCGTCGTGTGCGCTGTAGGCGGTCATGCCTGCTGATGAGTCGATTCTCATGCGATACCCCAGTTGTAGGTCTGCTTCTTGAGCTTCAGGTAGATGAAGGTTTCGGTGCGTCGGACGCCGGGTAGTTTCCGGATCCGCTCGTTTATCAACTCCAACAAGTGATCGTCGTCGACGACGACTGCCTCCGCGAGGATGTCGAAGGACCCCGCGGTAAGGACCACGTACACGATCTCGGGAATCTCGACCAGCATGCTCGCGGCGTTCTCGAGATCACCCTCGATGTTGATGCCGATCATGAGCTGGCGAGCGAACCCGATCTGCTGCGGATCGGTCACCGCGACGATCTGAACGGTTCCCGAATCCACCAGCTTCTGGACGCGCTGGCGAACTGCTGCCTCAGACAGCTGGATCGCCTTGCCGATCGTCGCGTACGGACGCCTGCCGTCCTGCTGCAGCTGCTCGATGATCGCCTTGGAGGTGTCATCGAGTTGCTGCCGACGCGGTCGACCCCTGCGCTCTCCCATGCGACGAATAATGCATGGCGTATCGACTTATTGCAAGTGATTCCGTAGCTAAATGCGCGCCCAGACTTCTGAATCAGAACGTAAGCGCTGCGTAGCTATACGGCCGCTGCGGAGGCTGATTGTGACGGGGGTTACGGTCACTATATACACTGCGGGAGCGCTGTAACGGTGTTGTAACCGCAAGTAACCTATGGATTTCGTCGCGGTACAGCCTCATTTCTTCGGAATTCCTTGTCATCGCTACTCCCGCATGCGACGATCCCGTTTCAGCCAGACAGAGTCCCGTCCCTGCCAGGCTCAGCCCCTCAGACCCCTATCCGCCACCGGGCTCTCACGGAGGCCGCCTTACCTCGGGCCTCCTCCGAACCCGAACTCCAGAGCCCGAACACTCCGTACCCGAACAGTCCGGACCCGAACTCCCGAACAGAACCCCGCCTACTCAGGAGGACACTCGTATGACAGATGCGCGGACCGGTCATTCGCAGGTCGATATCGCCCTTGCCCGGGGGCTGACTACCCGCCGCAGCATGCTCGTCGGCCTCGGGGGAATCGGGCTGGCATCCGTCCTGGCGGCCTGTGGGACCAAGGGAACGGTTACCAAGGCCAATCCTTCCTCCCAGGCCGCCGAGGACAAGTCCGCCACGGAGAAGGTCGTCAACTGGTCGAACTGGCCTGAGTACATCGACGTCGACGACAAGACCAAGACCCACCCCACCCTC
>JAVEES010000049.1 GCA_030840285.1 Pseudonocardiales bacterium | reverse complement strand
GGCTCGATCATCCAAGGACGTGTCCGCGATTTCGTCCGCACCTGGCCCAACCAGACCGAAGTCACCGTGCCCGGTGCGCATTTCCTCCAGGAGGACAGTCCCGACGAAATCGGCGCGGCCCTGGCGTCATTCGTGCGCGCGGTGCGCGCGACGTCGTAACCGAACCGCTATCGGTGCGTTAGCTCACCACTGCGACAGCTGGCACTGCAGGTTGTAAGGAGCGTCCTGCTGCACGGCCACCTGACCGTCGACCGCGATCTCGCAATGAGGATTCGGTGCGGCCTGCCCGCCGTGCGTGGTGCTACTGACGGTGAAGATCGCCCACTGCGGGTCCGCGAGCGTGGTCTCGAAAACCCACGGCACACCCGGCGCCAGGTTCACTGTTTCTTTCTTCACGTACGCGTATGCATCGGCGTTATAGGCCTGCTTGCTCGGCGGTTGCGTCGTCAGATAGAAGAGGTCGAAATCCGAAGTGCCTGCCGACGTGAGCGTGTACCGCACCTCGTGAGCGGCCGGCTCGGCGGCCGACGTGCCATGACTTATCGCAATTCCGGCAGCTGCTACCGCCAATGCCGCCCCAACCCTGGCTGTCGTTGTTCGCATGTCGGTCACATCGACGCACCGTACCGGATCGTTACACGTGCCGGCCCGCCGCAAAGAGGACATGTGCGGGAACATAACCGTCACATTGCGGCAACAGGCCCAGCCTAACTTTGCTGCATGACACAAGAGCTCAGCAAGGAGCCGGTGAACGAGGTAGTCGAGGCCGATCTCGACACCATGACCGCCACCAAGGAAACTCTCGAGGACTACACCCTGCGCTTCGCTCCTCGGAGCTACCGCAAATGGTCGACCCGGGTAGTTGGCATCTCGGCGCTCGGCGGCATCGCGTATCTCGCCGACTTCGCGATCGGGGCGAACATCGGTATTTCCTACGGCACGACCAACGCCTTGTGGGGAATCCTCATCTTTGCCGTCGTCGTGATGGTTACTGGCTTTCCCGTTGCTTATTACTCCGCCCGGTACAACATCGACCTGGACCTCGTGACCCGCGGAAGCGGATTCGGCTACTACGGCTCGGTGGTCACCAACGTCATCTTCGCGACGTTCACGTTCATCTTCTTCGCGCTCGAGGGCTCGATCATGGCGCAGGGTCTCAAACTCGGCCTGCACATACCGCTTTGGGTCGGCTATGCCGCGTCAACATTGATAATTTTCCCGTTGGTCATCTACGGCATGAAAGTGCTGTCCACACTGCAGGTCTGGACAACGCCGCTATGGCTGGTCCTGATGGTTGCTCCCTTCGTCTATCTGGTCGTCAGCCATCCCGAGTCCGTCAGCCAGTTCTTCGCCTACCAGGGCGAGAACGGCGTGCAGGGCTTCGACTTTGGCTCGACGCTGCTGGCCGCCGGCGTGTGTCTGTCGCTGATCGCCCAGATCGCCGAGCAGAACGACTATCTGCGCTTCATGCCGCCGAAGACCTCTGAGAACAACCGCAGCTGGTGGACCTGGATGTTCCTGGCAGGCCCGGGCTGGGTCATCTTCGGCGCCATCAAGCAGATCGTCGGACTGTTCCTCGCGGTGTACCTGATCGCCAACGTCGCCGACAGCGCGGGCATCGCCAACCAACCCGTGCACCAGTTCCTGGAAATCTACGAGAACTTCCTCCCGGGCTGGTTGGCGATGACGCTCGCGGTCTGCCTCGTCGTCATCAGCCAGATCAAGATCAACGTCACCAACGCGTACTCGGGTTCGCTGGCGTGGACGAACTCGTTCACCCGTGTCACCAAGCACTATCCCGGACGGCTGGTGTTTCTCGGCGTCAACCTGTTGATCGCGCTGATCCTGATGGAAGCCAACATGTTCGACTTCCTCAACACGATCCTGGGCTTCTACTCGAACTGCGGCATGGCGTGGGTCGTGGTGGTCGCCTCCGACATCGTGTTCAACAAGTATCTGCTCAAGCTGTCGCCCAAGAAGCCCGAATTCCGGCGCGGCATGCTGTACGGGTTCAATCCGGTCGGCTTCGGGTCGATGCTGATCGCCGCGGGCCTGTCGGTCATCGCGTTCTTCGGCGGCCTCGGCGAGGCGATCCGACCGTATTCGCCGCTGGTCGCCATCGGGCTTGCGTTGGTGCTGCCGCCGATCATCGCGATCGCGACCAAGGGCAAGTACTACCTCCGCCGAACCGACGACGGCATCGACCTACCCATGTACGACGAGCACGGCAATCCGTCCGGCGAAACCCTCAAATGCCATGTCTGCCATCATGATTACGAGCGGCCGGACATGATGAAGTGCGATACCCACGACGCGCACATCTGCTCGTTGTGCCTGAGCACCGACAAGGTCGCCGATCATGTGCTGCCGGCACAGGCCTAGCGACGGGCGAAATCCGGTGCGTGCTGGGGCATCAGGCCGACGCCGACGAGGTAAGCCGGGATCGCCGTCAGCGCAGGGACACGTTCGACCAGAGTCAGCAGCGGCGTTGGCGGCGTCGTCTGGCGCCCCTGCAGCACCGGAGCCAGCACCTGGCGATGCAATACGCGTTGCAGCGTCTGGGTTGCGACGGTCGGCACTATTCGGCGCCGGCGCACTGCCGCCAGATCCCTGTCTGTCAGCAGGCCACTCAGTAGCGGTTGCGCCAGATGGCCCGCGGCTGCGACCGCGTCGGCGATTGCGAGGTTGATGCCGACGCCACCCACCGGCGACATGGCATGGGCGGCGTCGCCGATGCACAGCACCCCGCTGCCGTGCCAGCGACGCAACCGATCGAGGCGGACATCGAGGACCTTGACGTCGTCCCACGATGTGATGGTCTCGGCCGACGCTTCGGGGATCATGTCGGCGATTTCGCGGTGAAACGCATCGAGTCCCCGTGCGCGTAGTTCAGAATCACTGCCTTTGGGAATCAGATAGGCGATCTGGAAATAGCCTTCGCGCGGAATCATTATCAACGCTCGACCGGGTTTGGTCCGGGGGATCAGCGAGTATTGCCCGCCTTTCTCGCGCGGCAGCCGGAACCACCACACGTCGAACGTCACCGGGTACTCACGGGTCGGCAGCCTCGCGTCTCGACGCACAACCGACGTGCGGCCGTCGCAACCCACGACGACGTCGGCGCGAAGCTCCCCCGGACCGTCCGGGCTTGTATAGCGAACACCGGTGACGGTGTCTCCGCCGCGCAGCAATCCGGTGGCTTCGGTCTGCATCCGGAGCGTGAAAGTCTGCTCCACAGCGGCGGTTTCAGCGATCAAGCCAAGCAGATCCCATTGCGGCACCATGGCCACATAAGGGTGTGGCAGCTTCAAGCGCCGGAAGTCGACGAGCGTGTGCAGCCGGCCGCCGACGTCGAACTCGCCTCGCTCGACGCGGCTCTGTGGCAGTCTGTCGAACTTCTCGAACAGGCCGAGCTCGTCGAGCAGCCGCATGGTGACCGGGTGGTCGGTGTCGCCGCGGAATTCGAGTAGGAAGTCGGCGTGTTTCTCGAGCACCGTGACATCGACCCCCGCGCGGGCCAGCATCAAGCCGAGGAACAGTCCCGCCGGGCCGCCGCCGACTATCACGCAGGTCGACTTGTCGCTCACACTCTCGCCTCACGCTCGATTGCCGTCGCACACGGCGCAGCGACATTGTCGCGCAAGCCGGCGCATGGGCATAGCCAATCCCGGGGGGCCCAAATCCATAGCCCACCTCTGTAACCCACGTGAACACCATCTATTCGCATCTGCAGTGGCGGACACAGCGATGCGCCGAGGTAGCAAGATCACGAAAAGGCTGTCATGTTGTGAGCCAGCTCACGTATAGGGCTATATTGTGTCCGTCATCACAACGAAAGGGCCTCACATGTTGGAAGGGCACGACGGTGCGGTGCTTGCGTCCCAGGTCGGTTCCTCGCGTGCGGCACCGCGCACCGGAGGGCACAAGCGGTGGGGCGTCCTGTTGCTCGTCATCGGCGTCGCGGCCATTTCGGCCATCGTGGTGACGGCCGTGCTGGGGCTGACGACCGAAGCGCTGATCATCGCGATCTTCACCGGCGCGTTCTTCTCGCGCTGCGCCTGCTGACGCGCCCCCGCGTGATCAGTCGCCGTACGAGACAACCGGGCGTGCCTGGGCCGCGATCCGCCGACCGATCGCCGTGTAGGCCGCGAACTGCGCCTCGTTGAACCACTGATCCGACGTCTTGTCGTTCGGGAAGCTCTCGCCGCTCTTGCCCGCAGCGGCGCGCAGGGCCTTCACGAAGTTCAGCCCTGCTCAACGACATTGGACCCGTTCGCGTCGATCTGCGGCGAACCGGCGTGGTAGGTGATCCGGTTGTCGAAGCCGGACGCGCCGATGGTATCCGCGATGTCGACCGTGACGACGTTGTTCATGCCGGACACCTGAACACTGACGCAGTGTCCGGTGATGTTGACGGTGTTGCGGATCCCGCT
>JAVEES010000026.1 GCA_030840285.1 Pseudonocardiales bacterium | reverse complement strand
CGGGGAAGGGGCGATCGGGGAAGGGGCGATCGGGGGACGGGGAGGCGGCGGCGGGGGTATTAGCGCTGTTGCGCGAGTTCGTCCGTGGCGGACTGCCCCGCCTGGGTGCATCGCCGTAAGAAGTCGGTGAGCAGGTCGAGCTGTTCGTCGGAGTAGCCGTCCAGGATCGTGTCGAGCGAACTGTTCATGCCGCCATACAGTTCATAGATCGGCCGCTGCTTGTCGGGCACACCGCGCACGAGGACCGCACGCCGATCGCTCTCATCCCGTTCGCGCACGATCCAGCCGCCTCGCTCGAGCCGGTCGAGGATGCCGGTCATGGTGGCCAGGTGAACGCCGACCCGACGGGCGAGAGCGGTCGGGCTGATCGGACCATGCTGGGTGATGACATCGAGGCAGTCGAAGTCCACGTCTTTGATCTCGATGCGTGAACCCACTCGGTGGTTGAGCACCGCGAGCTCGATTCGTAGCTCCCGCAGACGCTGCTTCGCCTCGGTTATTCGCCGCCGCCGCGCCCGCCTTGCCTCCGAAGACACCGCCGGTACCTCCGTAGCCGCAGACGCCGCCGTAGATGAAGGCGACGGCCCGGTAGACGCCGTCGACGCTTCCCCAGCGGCGGCCGAAGGCCCGTCCGGGCGCCGTGGCGTCCTCGGCATTTGCGTTGCCACCTCCCAAGTGCTACGAATCTCATATGCTACGAAAATCGTAGTATCTAGCGACCCGGAATCACCGGGTCAGGAGGAGCCTAACCATGAGGATCGTCATCTTCGGAGCCAACGGCGCCACCGGACGGCTGCTGAGCGAGCAAGCCCTGGCGGCGGGCCATGACGTCGTGGCAGTGACCCGGCGTCCGGCCGAGTTTCCCATCAGGCACGAGCGACTCAGCGTCGTGGAGGCTGACGTGCATGACGCGCCGGCCGTCGAGCGCGCGGTGGTCGGAGCCGATGCCGTGCTGTCAACGCTGGGCGTCCCGTTCACCCGCAAGCCGATTGCCGTCTACAGCGGCGGCATCGAGAATATCGCCGCCGCGATGTCTCGGCACGGCGTCAAGCGACTCGTCGTCGTCAGTTCGAGCGCCACCGAGTCACACCATCACGCCCATGGTGGATTCTTCATGAACCGTGTCCTGCAGCCGCTGGTCACCGCGACGATCGGCAAGACGACCTATGGCGACATGCGCCGCATGGAGGAACTCGTCCGTGCCAGCGACTTGGAGTGGACGATCGTGCGCCCGTCCGGGTTGTTCGACGCCCAGCAGGTGACGGCCTATGAGCTGCACGAGGATCAGGCCCCAGGCATCTTCACCAGCCGCAACGACCTCGCCGCCAGCATGCTGGAACAGGCGACCGACGTCCGGTTCGTGCGCAAAGCGGTGGCGGTGACGACCTCGGAGGGTGCCCCGACGCTGTTTCAGATGTTGCGGCGGGAGGCATTCAAGAAGGACTGACCGGAGACCGAACGACGGCCCGCTCACAGCACACGTACGCGCGCCCGCGATCAATCCAGCCGGAATCGCGCCGAGAGCGCATAGCGCAGCAGGACCACGTCCTCGATCCGGCGCACCTCCGCAAGGGTCGCGCGCCGGTCGGGATTCCAGGGAAACCGGCCGTCGCCCACGAAGCGTCGCGCTCCCGAATCGCCGACGAAGAAGGGTGCGATGACGAGGTGTAGTTCATCGACGAGATCGACGGTCAGAAACTGGGTGAGCACCGTCCCGCCGCCCTCGACCATCAACCGCCGTACCCCTCGTGCGTACAGATCCTCGCTCATCGCGCGGACATCGACCGGCCGGCCGCCATCGATGACCGTCGCTACCTGTCCGAGACGGTCGCGCGCCGCCGCCACGCTCGGGCTCGCGCAGTAGACCAGCTTCTCGACGTCCCCGGTGGTGAAGAAGTTCGCGCACGGGTCGAGATCCGCTCGCCCGGTCAGGGTGACCTTGATCGGCGAGGCGGGCAGTCCCTGGGCCACCCGCTCGTCCCTACGCGCCTGCGCGCGCACGAGGAGCCGCGGGTTGTCATGCCGGACGGTGTTGGCGCCGACCAGGATCGCGTCGGAGGTAGCCCGCACCGCGTCGACGCGGTCCAGGTCTGCGTCGTTGGACAGCAGCAACCGCTTCTCGGTCGCTCCGTCGAGATAGCCGTCGATCGAGATGCCGCAGCTCAGCAGGGTATAGGGACGTTCAGCCACGGGCGGCGCCGTCTGGGCAGGGCCTGGCCGACGGCCGCCACGGACGTGAGGGATTCGCATCGTGGACGGATCGCCGCAGCATGTCCACGATCAACACCCCGGCGCCGGGCAGGTTCGCGACGAGCACCATGACGCCGTACCCGACAGCTGTCGCGACGCCCTGGGCCGCGCCCAGCCCGGCCAGGCCGAATGCCCACGCCGCCGCTCCTTCACGAGGTCCCCATCCTGCAATATTCAGGGGTATTCCCGTCGCGAGCAAGACGAGAAGGGCAAGCGGCAGCAATTGGAGCGCCGGCGCGGTCGATCCGGCGGTCCGCGCGGCGATCACGAAGGTCGCGGCATGACCGGCCACCACCACGGCGGACGCGATCACGATGGCGGGCAGCGCGCGCCGCGCCAGCAGCCCCTCGCGAAGGTCGGTGACCAGCTTTCGCAGCATTCGTGCCCAGCCGGACGGGCCGCCTTGCGCAAGCGCCCGGATCAGTAGCAGGACGCCCAGCCCACCGGCGAGCCCGATGACCGCAATAGCCGGCACGGACGAGCGAACCGTCGAGCGAACCGGCGAGGGCAGCAGGATCAGCAGGACGATGGCGACTGCGAGTTGGACGACCTGCCCGGCCGAGCGTTCCCAGGCGACGGCCCGCAGGCCGCGTCCCACGTCGCCCACCTCGACGCCGTGCCGCAGCCCGCGGTGGACGTCTCCCAGGACGCCGCCCGGCAGCGTCGTGTTCAGAAACTGCGAGCGGTAGTACGCCGGGATCGCCGCACGCAGCGGGACGCTGGCGCCAAGGTTGCGCGCCACGAGGCTCCATCGCCAGGCGCAGCACACCGTGGTCAGCACCGTGATGGCGCTGGCGGCCAGCAACGACCACGCCGAGATCAGCTGCAGGCCGTCCACGAACGGGCGAACACCGAAGCGCCAGAGCAGCACGGCGAATGTCAGTGCTCCGCCAAGCAGCCTCGCCGAGGTCCACATCGTCCGGTTCATCGGCGCCATCCGCCCGTCTCGAGGGGTCGTGGCGGCTGCTAGCTGGGATGCGGGCCGCTCTCTCTGACGTGGATACGGGCCTGACCGGCTGCCGGTTCATCCACGCCAACACACGTCATCGGGGTGTGATTAACAGATCCTGATGGTGCACCGTTACGTCGAGGCTGTCGGCCGCCGCCTGCGCCAGGCGCCGACTCGCATAGTCAGCCGCGGCCTCGGCGAGCTCAGCCTGTTGTTCGCAGGCCGCACCGACCCAGCCGGTGAACCATTCGGCAGCCAGGGCAGCCTGGTCGACACCGAGCCGCCATGGGCTGGGTAGCGCGAGCACGTCGGCGCCGAGCGCGGTGAACCGTGCGACCGTGGCATCCACCGCGTCCGGGCCGAGCAAGCGCCGGCCGTCGACCGTACGGCGCTGGTGAGCGTTGAACGCGCGGCCCAGGCACTCGTCCAGCGGGTCGGACGGTTCGAGTTCGACGCGCCCGATGACCGAGATGGTGAGCAGGATCGGGCAGCCGGCAGCGTTGCAAGAGAGAACGAATCGGTCCAGCTCGTCCTCGGTCATCATGTCGAGCAGCGCCGACGCGGTGATCAGGCCGGCGCCGGCCAGCTCCGCCGCGTCCAGCCGGGTTATGTCGCGCTGGCGGGTTTCGATGGTGACCGGGGCACCATCGGCAGCTAAACCAGGGGGATTCGCCGCGGCGTGCGCGAGCAGCTCGGCGTCGCGGTCGTATCCGATCCAGTGCTGCCTGCCCGCCAGCCGCGGGGCAAGCCAGCGTCCCATCGAGCCGGTGCCGCAGCCGAGGTCGTGGATCACCGTGTTACTTCGGCCCGGCATCAGCCCGCGCAGTTGTTCGACGAGCTCGGCTGAGCGCGCCGCGGCGTCGGCCGCTTCTCGCAAGGCCAGCCAGGAGGGGTTGACGCGGACCGGTGCTGTCTCCTCCGGCGCACGCTCCTCCAGCGCACGCTCCTCCAGCGCACGCGTGGTCATGCGGCGACCTCGGCGAGAACGGCGGAGATTCGAGCCGAGGTGGCTGACCAAGCCGGCAACGTCCGGCGGCGTTCTCGGGCTGCCTGCCGAAGGCGCGCGCGAAGCTGGGCATCGCCGAGCCACTGTTGCAGCGCCGAGGCCAGGGCCGCCGGATCACCGGGCGGCACCAGCATGCCGGGTCTGCCCCCGTCGTCGGCATGACCCAGCGCGTCGGGCAATCCGCCAACAGCTGTTCCGAGCACCGGCAGCTCTCGCGCCAGAGCCTCGGTGACGACCATCCCGTACGTTTCGAAGTGCGAGGCCACCACCAGCAGGTCCGCCGCGGCGTAACTGGCGGCCAGCTCCGCGCCGGATCGCGGTCCGGTGAACAGCACGCGCTCCGCGATGCCGGCCGCCACGGCCTGGCCTCGAAGGCGATCCACGAAGGACGGATCACGGTCGAGCGGGCCCACGCACAGGCAGCGCCACCTCAGGTCCGCGGAAAGCTCGGCGAGCGCCGTGAGCAACACATCATGGCCCTTGTTCGGCGTCACGGCGGCCACGCAGAGCAGCTCCGATCCGCTCGCGGTGCCAACTGCCAGCTCGGCGGCGTCGGCACCGGGCTCGGCGACGTGGACGCGGTCCGGCTGGAGGTCGTACTGCGTGAGCAGCCAGCCCTTGGTCCATGCGCTGGTCGTGATGACGCCGGCAGCGGCCGACAGCACGGCACTCTCGGCAGCGGCCGACAGCACGGCACTCTCGGCAGCGGCCGACGCAACGGCGCCCTCGGCATGCGGCCCGTCGGTCGCGGCTCCCTCACCCGTTAGGCCGATGCCCAGCGGCAGGTGCACGAGTACGACCAGGCGCAACCGGGCTGCTTCCGGTACCAGGACGTCCGGGACGCAGGAGGCGATCAAGCCGTCGACGAGCACCACACCGCCATCCCCGATGCCGGCGATCGCGCGGGTGAGAGCCGCGCAAGCCGCAGCGTCCGGCCGCGGCCACGCCCCAGCGATGGCTAGCTCGCGTACCGACCATCCGATCGCGCCAAGTTCCTGGCAGATCCTTCGGTCATAGGCGTTGCCACCACTCGGACGGCTCGGAGCATGGATGCTGGCTGGCACGACGGCGTGCACCGTGCGGGCTGGGCTCACAGGTCTCGCTCGTAGCTTGCAGAGGCGATATGCGACTCGTGCAGGACGATCGTGATCCCGGCCAGCTCGCGAGCGGAGTCGCCGAAGGCACCGGCGTGCACCCGGTCGGCGAGGCGAGCGGCGATCACCTGCGCGAGCGCCTCGGTGGAGGTGTTCATCCCGGCGAAGGCGGCCTCCTCATCGAGGTTGCGGTAGCTGAGTTCGCTCAGCACAGCACGCAGTTCCTCAGAGGCCCGGCCGATGTCGACCACGATGTTGTCGGCATCCAGAGCGGCTCGGCGAAACGTCGCGTCCACGACGTAGGTCGCGCCATGCAGGCGCTGCGCGGGACCGAACACCTCGCCGCGAAAGCTGTGGGCGATCATCATGTGGTCCCGGACGGTCACGCTGAACATGTGGTCATCCCTCGTCGTAGCTGACGGTGTGGCAGAGCGCGGGCAGGCTGCCGTCCGCCAGTCGAGCCATCACGTCAGGAAGCTCGTCCAAGCGGCATACCCCGGTGATCAGCTCGTCGAAGGCGGGATCCCGGAGCAGCTCCAGCGCGAGGACGAGGCGGTCGCTGGCGGTGCGGCGTCCACGGCGGGCGGCGGCCACCGTCCCTACCTGAGTGGCGCGAATGCCCAGCCGCCCCGAATGAAAGGCGCCACCGAGCGACAGGCGGACCTCGGCGTCGCCGTACCAGCTGAGGTCGATGACAGTGCCCTCCGGGGCGAGCAGGTCCAGCGACAGCTGCAATCCCGCCGACGTCGCGCTGGTGTGCAGGACGAGGTCGCGGCCATCGGTGGCCTCGGCAGGCGATGCGAACTCCACGCCGAGCGAGGCGGCGACCTTTGCCCGGGCGGGATCGACGTCGACGAGCGTCACGCGGACACCGGGAAGGCCCGCGGCCAGCCGTGCGAGGCAGCAGCCGACCATGCCGGCGCCGACCACCGTGATCCGGTCACCGATCAGCGGAGCGGCGTCCCACAAGGCATTGATCGCCGTTTCGACGGTGCCGGCGAGTACAGCCCGCGCCGGTGGCACGCCATCGGGCACCACGGTCACGGCTTGCGCGGGCACGACGTAGGCACTCTGATGCGGGTACAGGCAGAAGACGGTGCGACCACGCAGCTCGGCAGGGCCTTGTTCGACGATGCCGACGTTGAGGTAGCCGTATTTCACCGGAGCGGGAAAGTCCCCTTCCTGAAAAGGTGCGCGCATCACCGCATGCTGGCTGGCCGGCACGCGGCCACCGAACACCAGAGTCTCGGTGCCACGGCTCACGCCCGAGCGCAGCGTGCGCACGAGGACGTCACCCGGTCCCGGCTCCGGCAGCGGAACCGTCCGGATCTCGCCCACGCCAGGGTCGCGCAACCAGAATGCGCGCGCGCCACTCAACACCGGCCTCACCCTACTGGAGCCCCGTACTTGAACCAGAGCGTCGTTGTTCGCGTATTACCCGTGGACACCTAGTACACCGAGCAGCCCCGGCAGCCCGTTGCAAGCCTGGTACCCCTAGATACGGAGGCACAGTGCGCGCGGTTCAGACCGGCCCGATGGCAGGCATTGTTGCCCAGTTCGCTCTGCTCAGCGCAGTTGCCGCAACCGTTGGTCTCGGCCGTTCCGGCTGGATCGTGGGCATCGGCTGCGGCGTGATCGCGAATGTGCTGCTAGCCAAGGGCATTGTCCGCTACCGGACCGACAGGCTGGGCCCGGCCAGCCGGGTGACGCTGGCCCGCGCGACGCTCGTCGGCGGCGTCGCGGCGCTGACCGCGGACTCCTTCCAGCGATCCATCTCGGTGACGACGTTGGTGGTACTCGCCGGCGTCGCACTGGTGCTGGACGCGGTCGACGGCTGGGTCGCGCGGCGCACCGGTGCGGTCTCGGCGCTCGGCGCACAGTTCGATATGGAAGTCGACGCCTTTCTGATGCTGGTTCTGAGCATGTACGTCGCGCGTGCCAGCGGTGTCTGGGTGCTCGCGATCGGCGGGGCCCGTTACGCATTCGGCGCGGCCGGTTGGCTGGTGCCGTGGATGCGCCAGCCCCTGGCATCGCGCTACTGGCGCAAGGTGGTCGCCGCAACCCAGGGCATCGTGTTGACGGTGGCGGCGGCCGACGTATTGCCCCGGAGCTGGACCGTCGTGGCGCTGCTGGCGTCCCTAGCGCTGCTGGCCGAATCCTTCGGGCGCGACGTGTGGACGTTGTGGCGCGGCCGGCCGCTGGTTGCTCGATCCGATGACGGCCGCGTGGCGGCCATGATCACCCTGTCGGCCTGCGTGCTCGTGTGGTTGGCCCTGGTGGCTCCGAACGAGATTGGCCTTCTTACACCGAAGGTATTTCTGCGCATCCCGCTCGAAGGGCTGGCCTTCGTCGCGCTCGTCCTGGTGCTGCCTCGAACGCTCGGCCGGATCACGGCGGCGGCAGCGGGACTTGTACTTGGCCTGCTGAGCATCCTCAAGCTGCTCGACATGGCGTTCTTCGAAGCCCTGGGGCGCTCGTTCAATCCTGTGACCGACGTGAGCTACTTCGGATCAGCGACCGGGCTGCTCAGTGATTCACTCGGCCGCGGCGGTGCGATCGCCGCCGTGATCGCGGCTGGTGCGGTATTCCTCGTCCTGCTCGTCGTCATGCCGCTGGCCTTGCTGCGACTGACGGGTTCCGTCAAGCGGCATAGCCGAAGGTCGGTGCGGGGCGTGAGCGCGCTGACGGTCGGCTGGGTTCTCTGCGCGCTGGTCGGCGCGCAGTTCGTCAGCCACACTCCGATCGCATCGACCAGCGCGTCCGGTCTGGCCTACGAGCAGGTGCGCCAGGTGGGTGCCGGCATCCGCGATGCGCGGGCCTTCGCCAAGGCGGGTGCTCAGGATGCCTTTCGCGACGTCGCAGGCAACAACCTGCTGACCGGGCTGCGCGGCAAGGACGTCGTCATCGCTTTCGTGGAGAGCTACGGCAAGGTCGCGCTCCAGGGCTCGGCATACTCCCCGCAGGTCAACGCGGAACTGGACGCCGGAACCACGAAGCTGCAGGCAGCCGGGTTCTCATCCCAGAGCGCGTGGCTGACCTCGCCGACGTTCGGAGGTATCAGTTGGCTCGCGCACTCCACGTTGCAATCCGGCCTGTGGATCAACAACCAGCAGCGCTACAACACCCTCGTAGCCACTGATCGCTTCACGCTCAGCGACGCTTTCAAGCGCGCGGGCTGGCGAACGGTTGCCGATGTGCCGTCGAATGAAAAGCCGTGGCCTGAAGGAAAGACCTTCTACCACTACGAGCAGATCTATGACGCTCACAACGTCGGATATGCCGGTCCGAAGTTCAGTTACGCCTCCATGCCCGACCAGTACATCCTGTCGGCCTTCCAGCGCAACGAACTCGCCAAGCCCGGCCACACTCCGGTGATGGCCGAGATCGATCTGGTGTCGAGCCACACGCCGTGGGCGCCGCTGCCTCACCTGGTCGACTGGAACAAAGTGGGTGATGGATCGATCTTCGACAGCATGCCCGAACAGGGGCAATCGCCGGCAGCGGTGTGGCGCGATCCTCGTCAGGTACGAGCGGCCTACGGCCAATCCATCGAATACTCGTTGAGCACCCTTATCTCATTCGTGCAGACCGTCCACGACAACAACCTGGTACTTGTCGTGCTCGGCGACCACCAGCCTGCCACGATCGTGTCCGGCGCGGGGGCGAGCCACGATGTGCCCGTCACGATCATCGCCCACGACCCTGCCGTCATGAACCAGATCTCGGGGTGGGGCTGGCAGAACGGCTTGAGGCCCGGCGCGGACTCGCCGATCTGGCCGATGGACGCCTTCCGCGACCGGTTCCTGACGGCGTACGGCCCGCACCCTCCCGCGAAATAGGCGTCGGCAC
>JAVEES010000008.1 GCA_030840285.1 Pseudonocardiales bacterium | reverse complement strand
CTGGATGCCGGCACCACCGGCGCGATGGTCGTCGCCAAGAGCGAACTGGCCTACACAGTGCTCAAGCGCGCCTTCAAGGAACGCACCGTCGAGAAGTTGTACTCGGCCCTCGTCCAGGGACACCCGGATCCCAGCAGCGGCACGATCGACGCTCCGATCGGCAGGCACCCGTCCTCGGAGTGGAAGTTCGCGGTGGTGGCAGGGGGCCGTGACAGCATCACGCACTACGAGACCGCGCACGCCTATCGCGCCGCTTCGCTCCTCGACGTCCACCTGGAGACCGGGCGAACCCACCAGATCCGGGTGCATATGGCCGCCCTGCGTCATCCCTGCTGCGGCGACCTGCTCTACGGGGCCGATCCTGTGTTGAGCGAGCGACTGGGCTTGACCCGCCAGTGGCTGCACGCCCGCCGGCTCAGCTTCGACCACCCGTCCACCGGCCAGCGGGTCAGCGTCACCTCACCGTTTCCCGACGACCTGCAGCACGCGCTCGACGTGCTGGAGGCCGAGTCCTGATCGCCCGCCGTCAGTCGGTGCCGCCCGCCTTCAGTCCGTGCCGCCCGCTGAGCCGCCAGCCACGACGTAGGACCAGAGCTCGCTACTGACACCCACCGGGCGCTGCTTCGGCTGATCGGCCGCCGGCCCCTCCGAGCGGTGACCCTGACCGAACGCGGGTGAGGCAGCCCAGGCCTGGAAGGATTGCTCATCGCGCCAGCGCGTCACGACGAGCCAGGTGGTCCTGGCATCGGTGGGCTTGAGCAGCTCGAAACCCTCGAATCCATCAGCACTGTCGACCGCGCCCGCCCGCGCCGCGAACCTGCGGGCGAGTTCGTCGCCGCTGTCGGGTTCAACCGTGATCGCGTTGATTTTTATTATCGACATGGCTCGATGGTGCCAGCCCCCGGAATCAATCCCTCGGCGGCCCCGCAACCGGTTGAGGCGACTTTCAAGTCGCCGCGGAGAGACAGGCCGGGACACGCCGCGACACGCCGCGACTCGCCGGTCCTGGTTCGCGTTGTCGGTGCTCAGGTGCAGAATCGGTCTCGCTGGCCAGCCCGAACGATGGGCGCCACCTGATCCGATGAAAGAGGGCACCGCCATGACAGTTGGCGCATCCGTGAGCATTGCCGAATGAGCGGCCCCACCGGATCGGGAACCGGCACCAACGACTCCTTCGTCCACCTGCACAACCACACCGAATACTCGATGCTGGACGGCGCCGCGCGGCTCAAGGAGCTGTTCGCCAGCACCGCCGAAATGGGCATGCCGGCCTTGGCGATGACCGACCACGGCAACGTCTTCGGCGCCTATGACTTCTACAAGCAGGCCAAGGCGGCCGGCGTGAACCCCATCATCGGCATGGAGGCCTACCTCACGCCGAACACCCATCGCGGTGACCGCAGCCGCGTCAAGTGGAACCAGGGCGGTGACGACGACGTCTCCGGTGGCGGCGCCTTCACCCACATGACGATGCTCGCCGAGAACACCGAGGGGATGCACAACCTGTTCCGGCTGTCCTCACGCTCCAGCCTGGAAGGCTTCTTCTACAAGCCGCGCGCCGACCGCGAACTGCTGCGGGACTACGCCAAGGGTCTGATCGCCACCACCGGCTGCCCGTCCGGTGAGATCCAGACCTGGCTGCGGATCGGCAAGTACGAGAACGCCCTGGCCAGCGCCGCCGAATTCAGGGACATCTTCGGTGCCGGCAACTTCTTCCTCGAGCTGATGGACCACGGCCTGGCGATCGAGACCCGGGTACGGGAAGGCCTGCTCAAGCTGGGCAAGGACCTGCAGCTACCGCTCGTCGCTACCAACGACCTGCATTACACCCGTCCTGGCGATGCAGCCGCCCACGAGGTCCTGCTCTGCGTCCAGTCGGGCAAGACGATGGCTGACCCCGGACGCTTCAAGTTCGACGGTGATTCCTACTACCTGAAGTCACCCGCCGAGATGCGATCGCTGTGGGCGGACAAGTACGAGCTGCGCGAAGCCTGCGACAACACGCTGCTCATCGCCGAACGATGCCACGTCGAGTTCAACGAATCCGCCAACTTCATGCCGCGATTCCCGGTACCCGACGGCGAGGACGAGACGTCGTGGTTCGTCAAGGAGGTCGAGCGCGGGCTCCTCGTGCGCTATCCCGAGGGCATCCCCGACGCGGTACGCAAGCAGGCCGACTACGAGGTCGGCGTCATCGTCCAGATGGGCTTTCCCGGCTACTTCCTGGTCGTCGCTGACTTCATCAACTGGGCCAAGGAGAACGGCATCCGGGTGGGTCCCGGTCGCGGCTCAGGTGCCGGTTCGATGGCCGCCTTCGCGATGCGCATCACCGATCTGGACCCGCTGCGGCACGGCCTGATCTTCGAGCGGTTCCTCAACCCGGACCGCGTCTCGATGCCCGACTTCGACGTGGACTTCGACGAGCGCCGCCGGGGCGAGGTGATCCGCTACGTCACCGACAAGTACGGCGATGACCGCGTCGCCCAGATCGTCACCTACGGGACCATCAAGGCCAAGCAGGCGGTCAAGGACGCCGCGCGGGTGCTGGGCTACCCGTTCGCGATGGGCGACAAGATCACCAAGGTGATGCCGCCGCCGGTGATGGGCAAGGACGTCCCGCTGTCCAAGATCTTCGACACCAGTCATGATCGCTACGGCGAGGGCGGCGAATTCCGGGCCTTGTACGACGCGGATCCTGAGGTCAAGCGAGTCGTCGACACGGCACAGGGGTTGGAGGGCTTGAAGCGCCAGTGGGGCGTGCACGCCGCCGGCGTCATCATGTCGAGCGAGCGGCTCGTGGACGTGATCCCCATCATGCGCCGCGAGCAGGACGGCGCGATCATCACGCAGTTCGACTACCCGTCCTGCGAGAAGCTCGGCCTCATCAAGATGGACTTCTTGGGGCTTCGCAACCTGACGATCCTCGACGAC
This sequence comes from Pseudonocardiales bacterium, assembly GCA_030840285.1. GTDB lineage: Bacteria > Actinomycetota > Actinomycetes > Mycobacteriales > Jatrophihabitantaceae > Jatrophihabitans_A. The sequence goes on along the minus strand of JAVEES010000008.1, from coordinate 3,450 downwards.
GCGGTCGACAACATCAAGGCCAATCGCGGCCTGGACCTGGTGCTGGAGGATCTGGCGCTCGACGACCAGCCGACCTACGACCTGCTCGCCCGCGGAGACACCCTGGGCGTCTTCCAGCTCGACGGCGGACCGATGCGTGCCCTGCTGCGGTCGATGCGTCCGGACAACTTCGAGGACATCTCGGCCGTCATCGCCCTCTACCGCCCGGGGCCGATGGGTGCGAACTCGCACAATGAATATGCCGATCGCAAGACCGGCCGCAAGCCGGTCACGCCGATCCACCCCGAGCTGGCCGAGGCGCTGGAGGATCTGCTCGGTGACACCTACGGCTTGATCGTGTACCAGGAGCAGGTTATGGCGATCGCCCAGCACCTGGCGGGTTACACACTCGGCGCTGCGGACCTGCTACGGCGAGCGATGGGCAAGAAGAAGAAGTCCGAACTGGACGCGCAGTACGAGCGGTTCTCCGGCGGCATGGCGGACAAGGGTTACTCCGCTGCTGCAGTCAAGACGCTGTGGGACATCCTGCTGCCCTTCTCCGATTACGCCTTCAACAAGGCGCACTCGGCTGCCTACGGGATGCTGTCCTACTGGACGGGTTACCTCAAGGCCAACTACCCGTCGGAGTACATGGCAGCGCTGCTCACTTCGGTCAAGGACGACAAGGACAAGATGGCCATCTACCTGGCCGAGTGCCGGCGGATGGGCATCAAGGTGCTGCCACCGTGCGTGAATTCCTCAGATGCCAACTTCACCCCGATCGGCACCGACATCCGGTTCGGGCTGTCGGCTGTCCGCAACGTCGGCGGCAACGTCGTCGGCTCGGTCGTCTCATCTCGCAAGGCCAAGGGCAATTTCGTCGACTTCGCCGACTACCTGCGCAAGGTCGATGCGGTCGGCTGCAACAAGCGAACAGTTGAAGCGCTGATCAAATCCGGCGCCTTCGACTCGCTCGGTCACACCCGCAAAGGATTGATCCAGGTCTACGAGCAATCGATCGACGCGGTGGTGGACACCAAGAAGGCCGAGGCAATCGGCCAATTCGACTTGTTCGGCTTCGGTACCGACGATGCCGGTAGCGATGACAGCACCGACGTGTTCGCCGTCCGGGTACCCGACGGCGAGTGGGACAAGTCGGTGCTGCTCAACTTCGAGCGGGAGATGCTCGGCCTTTACGTCTCGGACCATCCGCTGTTCGGCGTCGAGCACATCCTTGCGACCTCGGCGGAGGTGACGGTCGCAGACCTGCAGACCGATGCCGTGAACGACGGGCAGATGGTGACCGTGGCCGGCATCCTGTCCAGCGTCACCCGGCGGATGACCAAGGACGGAAAGCCGTGGGCACAGGTGACGCTGGAGGACCTGGAGGGTGCCGTCGAAGTGCTCTTCTTCCCAGCCTCCTATGCCCAGGCCGGAATGCGGATCGCCGAGGACGCGATCGTGGTGATCAAGGGACGGGTGGACAGCCGCGAAGACACCATCCGGATGATCGGCTCGGATCTCACGCTGCCCGATCTCAGCCAGGGGCCGAACGGGCCGATCCGGCTGCAGATCGCACCTTCTCGGTGCACGCCTCCGATCGTCGAGCGGCTGCGGGAGGTCCTGCGCGCCCATCCCGGAACGACCGACGTGCATCTCGAGCTGGTCAACGGTGAACGCCGGCACCGCTTGAAGCTGCCCGACGGCTTGAGGGTCACCGCGTCCCCGGCGCTGATGGGCGACCTCAAGGCACTGCTGGGACCGAACTCGGTCGCGGGCTGACCGCGTAGGTCGCGGGCTGACAGGGCAAGTCGCCGGCCGACGGGAGTGGGCTCTGCGCCGTCAGCGAACAGCGGGCGACTGCACTCTGCTGGCGTGAACTCAGCTGATCACTGCTTCGTTGAACGGTCATGAGCAACGAGATCCGTCCAGGCCGTCCAGATAATGGGGACGGGTCTGCCGAGCAGGACCACGGCCGCATTCGCCCGGTGTACAACGAGTACACGGTGCTCGGCGGATCGAGCTACCCGACTGCCGGGCCGGACGTCGGCAGGTTCCAGCAAGCCGATGAGTTGTCCCAGTGGGCGCTGCGGCGCTACCTGCTCGCCAGGGCGATCGGCGCCTCGGTCATCCGGACCGTGTACTGGCTCGGCATCGCGGTACTGGTGCTCGCCGTGCTGGTCTGGTCGGCCGGCGTGGAATGGCTCGCCGTGCTGATCGGAATCGCGGCCATCTTCATCCTGCTGTTCCGGGCGCTGCTGTCCGCCATTCAGCGGCGGATCTCGGGCGTGGACGCGATGGGATCTGCCGGCCCCAAGGTAGAACGGCTGGTCGGTCAGACCCGCAAGGGGATTCGAGCCGAACTGCGCCGGGTCGGCCTGCCGTCCTCGCCATGGGGCCCCACGCTGATCGGACTCCGGTTGATCCGGCCCGTCAAGCGCGTGGAGACGGTTGGCAAGCTGTCGAAGTTTGACCTGAGCCAGGTCGTGCCGAGCAGCACGTTGGACGAGTTGTACCTGCTGTTGCGCAGCACGCCGCCGCCCGTGCGCTGACGCGGTAGCCGGAGGCGGCGCATTTGCCGTCGGCTGCCAAGATGGGTGGATGCCCGCCGACTCGCACCCCGCAGGCGGCTGGCTCGGGCTCGCGGCGCGGCTGCCCAGCGTGCTTTCCGAACGGGCCCGTGCGGGGATGACCGGTCTACGTCAGCGGCGCGCCGAATCCTCGGGCGCTCCGCCGCGCGGCGTCGCCTTCACCGGCACCGTGTGGACCGGCGGCCAGGCGCAACCCCGTCGGGCCACCGTCGTGGTGGACGCCGCCGGGCGGTTCGTTTCGATGGGCGCGATCGCGGCAACGCTTCCCCGCGACCTCTTGGTCCTGGGCGGTCCCCATCACTGGATCGTGCCCGGAATCATCGATGCGCACGTCCATCTGTGTGTCGCGACTGAAGAGAACCCCGAGCGCCGATCGGGTGTGGAAAGCGGCTTCCGCACCGGCCTCATCGGCGTGCGTGATCTCGGCGCGCCGCTGGAGCAGGCAAGGAGCTGGCAAACGGGTCGCCGACCGCCGCCGCCCCAGCATCCTTTCGTCGCCGTCTCCGGCCCGATCCTGACCGCTCCGCAGGGCTACCCGTCCCGGTCCTGGGGTGCGCGCGGCTTCGCGGAGTTCATCAGCAGTCCGGCGCAGGCCCGTTCGGCGGTGCAGCGACTCGCCGCCGAGGGAGTGGACGTCATCAAGGTCGCACTCGAACGGGGCAGCCAGGGGTGGCCGGTGCTGCAACCCAACGTGCTGCTTGCCATCACCCGGGCTGCCCATGCCCTGGGTCTTGCCGTCGTGGCACATGCACTGACGATTGACATGGTCAAGCGAGCCCTCGACGCCGGTGTCGACGAATTGGCCCACACCCCCACCGACCGGCTGGGCGAGGAACTGGTCCAGCGCATCGCCGATGCCGGAGTCTCGGTCACGTCGACG
>JAVEES010000453.1 GCA_030840285.1 Pseudonocardiales bacterium | reverse complement strand
CGAGGCGATCGCGCCACCGAAGAACACACTTCCCATGAACACGGTGTTGATGCGAGCGCGAGCGTTCGGGCGCAGGGCATAGATCTCTCGCTGGCTCAGGACCTGATGGCCCTGGACCGCCAGGTCGAGCAGGACACCGGCAGCCGCCAGGACAAGTAGCTGATGTGAGCCGGCATCGGCGAGCACCATCGCCCCCGCGGCAAGCACAAAGGCGATTCCGGACGTAATCCGGCCATAGCCACGATCTCCGAGCCGGCCGGCCACGGGTGCTGCCGCGGCTCCTGCAGCACCGACGAGAGCGAACAGGGCGATTCCGTTCTGCGACAGGTGATGGACGGCGGTCAGCTCGAAGGCGATCGAGGTCCAGAAGCTGGAGAAGGCTCCGAACATCATTGCCTGGCCGGCGGCCCGTCGGCGCAGCGCCGGCTCAGTCCTTGCCAGGGTCAGGATGGAGCGCATCAGCAGCCGGTAACTGTCCTTGTGGTCGGGCGTGCGAGTGGGCAGCAGGGTCCGCAGCGCGACGGCGGTACCCAGCATCAGGACGGCCGAGATGAGGTAAACGCTGCGCCATCCCCACAAACCGGCGAGCAAGCTGGCGACGGTGCGGGCGAGCAGAATGCCGAGCAGCAAGCCGCTCATCACCCGTCCGACGAACTGACCGCGTTCGGCCTCGGGAGCGAGGTGGGCCGCCAGCGGGATGAGAATCTGCGCCACGACTGAGGTGGTGCCGATCAGGATGGACAGGATCAGGAAGATGCTGTAGTTAGGGGCAACCACCGCGCCCGCCAGCACCAGCGCGGTGACGACGAGCGTGCGCGAGGTCAGCTTGCGATTCTCGAACAGATCGCCGAGGGGTAGCAGCAGCACGATGCCGGCGGCGTAGCCGAGCTGGGTGGCGGTCACCGTGATCGCGGCCGTGCCGCGACTGGTATGAAACGCATTCGCGATAAGGCCGAGCAGCGGTTGCGAGTAATAGATGTTGGCAACGGAAAGGCCGGTCGCGGCGGCCAGCACGATGGTGACGAGCCGCAGGCTTCTGACATTCGTCGGTGCTTCCGCCTCGGGCTGCATGGTGATGGTCACAGGATTGCTTTCGGGTCGGCTGGTCTGGTCACTTTTGGACAACCTGCTTAGCTGCCGGATCTTTCCCGTGATGCCTGGATTGTGGCGATGACCGCAGGCAGCGGTGTCGCCTGGATAGGATGTGCACGGCGGAGTACAACGCTCGCCGGCGTGGCGCAATTGGTAGCGCACCCGACTTGTAATCGGGCGGTTAGGAGTTCAAGTCTCCTCGTCGGCTCTCATACGTGTATTGCCTGGAGTGAGGCCCGTGCCTGGGGTGATACCAGACAGGCCGCTGTCGATCGATGCCTGACACTGTTTCGGTTGATGGGTGACGGCTGCTTCGGCTGATCCGTGACACTCCCTCGACTAGGAGCTGCGGCCGCAGAGCAGCCGACGACTTCGCAGAAACGTAACGCCTTTGTCGGATTCGTCTGATCACTCGCCGTTTGCCGATTGTTTCCCTCACGACCCTGTGGGCTTCAGATGTAGCCCTTAAGTTTTCCCATGTGATCGGGGCAAGAGGGACGGCTTTGGCGAGAGAGGACCTATGCCTACAACACCGGCGGTACGGGCACGTGGAATTGTCAAGCGTTTCGACGACGTCATCGCGCTGGACGGGATCGATCTTGACATAGCACCGGGCCAGATCCACGGCTTGGTCGGCCCGAACGGCGCCGGGAAAACGACCCTTCTCGGCCTTCTGCTCGGGCTGGCCGTCCCCGACAAGGGCCAGCTCGACATTCTGGGCATGCCCGCCGGACGGGCCTTCACCGGTCCAGACGGCGTCAGCGGTTTCGTCGACGGCCCCGGCCTGTACCCATCACTGACCGCCCGAAGGAACCTCGCCGCGCTGGCGGCCTTGCGGGGCCCCGTCGCCGCCACGTCCGACGTCGAGGAGGTACTCGCCGAGGTCGGCCTGACCGACGTCGCCGACGCCCGGGTTCGCGGTTTCTCCCTCGGTATGCGGCAACGTCTCGGGCTGGCGACCGCGCTGCTGACCCAGCCCAGGCTGCTGATTCTCGACGAGCCGTCCAACGGGCTCGATCCGGCCGGTAAGAACCACGTCCACGGTGTCTTGCGGCGCCTCGCCGCCAGCGGGACCACCGTAATCCTGTCCAGTCACCGGATGGACGATCTCGAGGCGCTGTGCACGGAGGTCACCATTCTGGTGACGGGCCGGGTGGTGTTCACCGGCCCACTGGGCAAGCTGTCCGCGGAGGACCAGGATCTGGACTATCGCCTGGTCACCTCAGACCCGGACGCGGCCCGCCAACTGCTCTTGGCTATGCCAGGTGTGCGCCTTGTCGATGAGCCCGACGCCGGGATGCGCGTCGATGCCGGGGTTCTGGTGGTGCGCGTGCAGACTCCCACGCTCGACGAACTGGTGGCGCGGCTGGTGACCGCGGGCATCGCGGTCCGCGAGCTCGCGCCCGTCGTATCGCCACTCGAGGCCGCGTTCCTCGCCCTCACAGAGCCGACCCTCACACAGCCCGCCCTCGCAGAGCCAGCCCTCACAGAGCCGGCCCTTACACAGCCGGAAGGAGCCGGCCGATGACGTCCACCGTCGCAGAACTTGCAGAGCCAGCAAAGCCATCGGAGCCAGCAGAAGTCGCTGGAACCCGCGACGCGTCGGCCCGGCGGTTCTCGATGGCACGCGCCTACCGCTTCGAACTGGTCAAGCTGCTTTCTCAGTGGCGCATTCGCGCATTGATCCTGGTGTGCTGGATCGTGCCCGCCATCTTCGTGGCTGCGGTGAGCCAGCAGAGCTCGTTGCCGTCGGACACCCTGTTCGGCCGCTGGATGCACGCCAGCGGCTGGGCCGGGTCGCTGGTCATGCTCGGCTTCTCGGGTAGCTGGGCGCTGCCGCTGCTGGCGTCCGTGGTCGCCGGTGATGTGTTCTCCTCCGAGGACCGGTTGGGGACCTGGCGCCACCTGCTGGTTGCGGTCCGCTCGCCCCGGCGGATCTTCGCGGCCAAGACGCTGGCCAGCCTCACCGTCCTGCTGCTGCTGGTCATGGGACTGGCCGTCTCCAGCATCGGCGCCGGCCTGGCGGTGATCGGAGCCCACCCGCTGGTCGGCATCGACGGCCACCTGCTGGCGCCGGCGGACGCCGCAGGAAAGGTCGTGCTGGCGTGGATCTGCGTGCTCGCCCCGACGCTCGCCCTCGCCGCGCTCGGGCTGATCGGATCCATCGCGCTGGGGCGTTCCCCTATCGGATTGCTGGTGCCCGCGCTGGTCGCCCTCGGGATGCAGCTGGCCCAGATGCTGCCGCTGCCGGCCGCGGTGCGCCTCGCCCTGCCCGGCTACGCGCTGATCGCCTGGAGCGGCCTGTTCAGCAGCCCGATCCAGCTTGCGCCCCTACTGATCAGCGTTGGCGTAAGCCTGGTGTGGGCGGTAGTAGCGACCGTGTTGGCTTACCAGCTGTTCCGGCGCCGCGACTTCACCAACATCACCCACGATAAATCCGCACGCCGCGCGGTCACGGTGGGCATGCTGCCCCTGGCCGCGCTGCTCGCCGTCACCGTTCTGGTCCTGAACCTCTCGACGGGAGCCACGGCTTCGGGCATCGACCAGGGCAAGGTGCAGCGCTCGGTTGCCACGGCCTTCGCGCACCTCTATCGCCTTCAGGCCAAGGAACTCAATCGGCCCGATGTCACCGAGGCGCAGCTGCGCACCAGCGCGTCATGTAACCGGGGCAGCGGCATGATCCAGCCCAGCGGTTCCGGCAACGACTGGCGCTGCACCATCTCCTGGCATCTTCCAGACGTCGGCGCGGCCACCGGGACCGCCATCTACCAGCTCGACGTCTCCCCAAACGGGCGGTACATCGCCGACGGTGATGGGCCGCAGGAAGTGAATGGCTACTTCCTGATGCACACCGCCACCGGCGATGCACCGAACCCGCTCTGGCAGTTCGACGGCGTTGTCGATCTGCTTCACTCCCCCTCCTGATGAAGAGGATCCACCCATGCAGGTAACACGTAACCGGCGTGAGAAGCCCCCCTTGGGGCGTCCACGCATAGGGCGCAAACCGCTGGTCGCGGTAGTCGCCGTGGCTGCCGTCGCGTCCGGCACAGGCATTGCGTTCGCCCAGACCAACCAGTTCGGTTTCCAGCAGGTCGGTCAGAGCACCGACCAGGGCCAGGTGTTGTCCAGCGACCAGATCATCAATCCGATCGGTCAGCACCTGGTCATCAACGACGGCAAGATCATGTCCTCCGTGGTCAGCCCGGACCGCACGCACATGGCGGCGGCGGTGACCGATGACCCTTACGCGCTCGACATCGTGAACCTGAAGAACTGGACTGTCCAACAGCACATCGGCAACAACAAGTCGGCCGACCTGCAGATCAGCAGCAACACTGTTGGCCAGGAGGGACCGACGTACTCTCCCGACGGCTCGCAACTGTGGCTGGGCCAGAGCACCGGCTACACCAAGTTCAGCGTGAACCCGGACGGCACCCTCGCCAACCCGGTCGCCGTCAACATCCCGACGCAGGGCGGCAAGCTTGCGCTGGTCGGCGCGGCGGTGTTCTCCGCTGACGGCTCCACCGTCTACTCCGCGGTGAACGGTCAGAATCGCGTGGTCGCGATCGACGCCGCCACGGGCACCATCGAGCAGAGCTGGGCTACCGGCATCGCCCCGCGCGGCATTGTGCTTGTCAACAACAAGCTCTACGTCACCAACGAGGGCGGCCGCGTCGCACAGGCCGGCGACACCACGATGAACTCCTACGGCACGCAGGTGCCGGCGAACGGCCAGACCGGTAGCAGCACGACCGGCACGGTGAGCGTCATCGACCTTTCGAACGCGACGGCCCCGGTCGGCAGCATCGACGTGGGCCTGCACCCGAGCGCCGTTTACGCCAAGAACGGCGCGGTGTTCGTCACCAACACCAACAGCAACAGCGTGTCGATCATCGACATTGCCAAGGGAGCGGTCGTGCAGACCATCGCCACCCAGCCGTGGAGCGATGCGTCGGTCGGGTACGACCCGAACGCGGTGACGCTCACCGATGACGGCCACCTGCTGGTGACGCTGGGCCGCGCCAACGCGGTCGCCGTCTACAAGTACTCCTCGCCGCAGACCGCGGTCCGCTACCTCGGTCTGCTACCGACGGACTACTACCCGGGTGAGATCACCACGGTCGGCAACACGGTCGTGGTCTCCAACACCCGTGGTATCGACGCCCGTCGCTCGGCCGGACCGGCGTACCACACGCACGACACCACCTCGAGCGTGCAGTGGTTCACGCTGCCGAACGACAACGCGATCAACGGCTACACCGCGAAGGTCTTCAAGCAGAACGGCTGGATCGGCAACTCGGTGCAGACCAGCAGCCGCAACTCCAATGTTGCGCCGGTGCCGGTTCCGGTCAAGATCGGCGATCCGTCGGTGATCAAGCACGTCTTCGTGCTCGTCAAGGAGAACCGCACCTACGATCAGGTCTTCGGTGACATGACCCAAGGCAACGGAGACCCGACGCTCACCCAGTTCGGGGACAACGTCACACCGAACCAGCACGCGTTGGCTTCGCAGTTCGGTCTCTACGACAACTTCTACGACGTCGGTACCAACTCTGCCGAGGGTCACAACTGGGTGATGCAGGGTGACAACCCCGAGTACACCGAGTCCTCGGCCGGCGAGTACACCCGCAGCTACGACACCGAGAACGACGTCCTGGGCCACCAGAGCAGCGGTTTCATCTGGACTGGTGCTCAGGCCGCTGGCAAGACCGTCAAGGACTTCGGTGAGTTCCAGTCGGTCGAGAGCAAGCCTGCCGGCGCAACCTGGCAGAACTTGTACTGCGACTCCAAGAACATGGCCGCGACCGGGGCGCCCACGGCTTACCCGATCACGACCGGCTCGTCGATCCCGTCGCTGAACGCGGTATCGGTGCAGGGCTTCCCGCTGTTCGACCTCAACGTCCCGGACATCTACAAGGAGCAGGTCTGGCAGCAGGACTTCCAGAAGAACGGCCCCGCCAACCTCAACATGTTCTGGTTCTCCAACGACCACACCGGCGGTCCGGTAAGCGCGGCCGGCGCGGTCGCCGACAACGACCTGGCGGTCGGCCGGATGGTCGACACCATCACGCACAGCCAGTACTGGAAGGACTCGGCGATCTTCGTGGTCGAGGACGACTCCCAGGCCGGTGCGGACCACGTCGACGGTCACCGGGCGCCGATCCAGATCATCAGCCCGTATGCGCAGCACGGTGCGGTGGACAGCCATTACTTCTCGCAGATCACGATGGTCCGGACCATCGAGCAGATCCTCGGCGTCCACCCGATGAACCAGATGGACTCCGCGGCCACGCCGATGAGCGGTGCCTTCACCGCGACGCCGAACTACGCGCCGTTCAACGCGGTGCCGAACCGCACCTCGCTCACCCTGGGCCTAAAGACGATGCCTAGCTGTGGCGCGGACGCCCCGGCGCCGCAGAACCCGGCCGCTGCCCCGGCGCAGACGGTCGCCACCGTGCCCGCGAACATGCAGAACGTCGCGGCGCAGTGGACCCAGTGGCAGTCGAAGCAGCACCTGACCGGTCCGACCGCTCAGCCCGACTACGCCAACAACCAGCAGATGAACCGCTTTACCTGGTACCAGACGCACAATTGGTCAACCCCCTACCCGGGTGACTCCAAGGTCCTGACGCCGGACCACGTACCCGGCGCCTACTTCGGATCGACGGAAACCAACTGATCTGACTGAGCGCGTTTAAAAGGGCCCCCGGCCGGCGTCATCCGCCGGCCGGGGGCCCTCGCGTGTTGCCCGATCAGATCGTCCCGATCCCGTAGCTTCGCAGCTTTCGATACAGCGAGGATCGAGCGATGCCCAGGGTCTGGGCGGCTTGAACTCGATTTCCTCTGGCGTCGTGCAGCGCCTTGACGATCGCGTCGCGCTCGATGGATTCCAGGCCGCTCAGTTGCCGCCGGGAGCTGTTGTGGCAGTAGCCCGGCAGGTCCTCGGGCTGGATGTCGCCTACCGGGCGCTTGCTGAGTGCTGCTCGAAGCGCTTCCTCCAGCTGCGCGATGTTGCGGGGCCACGAGTAGCGTGCGATGACCCGCATCGCCGCCGGTGAGAGCTTCCGGTCCCGGCGGGGTGACAGTTTCGCCAGTACCCGTGGGACGAT
>JAVEES010000440.1 GCA_030840285.1 Pseudonocardiales bacterium | reverse complement strand
AGGCATACGAGGCCGCCGCCAAGCTGGTCGAGGAAGACAAGATCTACAGCCCGCTAGAGGCAGCTCAGCTCGCGGTCAAGACCTCGCCCACCAAGTTCGACGGCACCGTCGAGGTCGCGATGCGTCTCGGCGTGGACCCTCGCAAGGCTGATCAGCTCGTTCGCGGCACCGTCAGCCTGCCGCACGGCACCGGCAAGACCGCTCGGGTCATCGTCTTCGCCACCGGCGAGCAGGCCGCCGCGGCCGAGGCTGCCGGCGCGGACAAGGTCGGCAGCGACGACCTGATCCAGGAGATCACCGACGGCTTCCTCGACTTCGACGCCGCGGTGGCAACCCCGGACCAGATGGCCAAGGTCGGCCGGATCGCTCGCATCCTCGGCCCCCGTGGCCTGATGCCGAACCCGAAGACCGGCACGGTGACCCCGGACGTGGCGAAGGCCGTCAACGACATCAAGGGCGGCAAGATCACCTTCCGGGTGGACAAGCAGTCCAACCTGCACCTGATCATCGGCAAGGCTTCGTTCTCTGCCGAGCAGCTCGTCGAGAACTACGGTGCCGCGCTGGACGAGGTGCTTCGCGCCAAGCCGTCCTCGGCCAAGGGCAAGTACCTGAAGAAGGTCAACTTCTCGACGACGATGGGTCCGGGTATCCCGGTCGACACCCTGCGCACCCGCAACCTGCTCGAGGACACCAACAGCTGATCAACGGCTACGAGCAACACCAGCTGATCAGCGGCCACCTGAAGGGCCGCTAGAAGCACCATGAGAAAGACGGAAGGACCCGCCCCCCGATGGGCCGGGTCCTTCCGCTTTCGGTCCCGGTTGGTCAAGCCGGGACGCGATGTGCCGGCCGTCCGGCGGTGCCGGCCCTGCCGCTGAGCTGTCGGTCGCTGCTCGCCGCGAGCTGGACGCAGGTCAGCGCGGCTCGGGCGATGAGCAATTCGCGACTGAGCCGGCCGGGACCATCGCCGCAGCGATAACCGTCCAGCAGGGCTCGCACGGCGGGTCGCATCGTCCGGCCGAGATTGGCTCGGTGTACGAGCAGGCTGTCGTAGGCGGTGGCCAGGTCCCAGGACGGGTCCCCGAGACCGGCCGACTCCAGATCCAGCAGCCAGACCCGCCAGTGCTGACGGTCCACGGCACGAGCTACGCCGTTGGACGTCGTCGCGTCACCGTGCGTCCAGCAAGTCCGAGACCAGCCGGCTCGTACCGTGGCCAGCGCATCTCGCACGGCGCCGTTTCGCTGCAGTTCTGCCAGCACCACGGCGACCCTGTTGCCGGCGCCGCGATGGCTGCTGGCCAGCCGAAGGTGCTCGGGCGCCTTGGACGGTTCGAGGATCCAGGGCTTGGGAGCGGCGGGCGGATCGCCGATGCCGGCAGGCCAGCGGTGCAGAGCGGCGAGCGCGGTGCCCCACGCTCGCAGCGCCAGCAGCAGCTCGGCGGTCCTGCCGCAGCGGATCACGTCCGTCAGGCCGGTGCAGGGCTGCAGCGCTCGGGTCCATACGACATCGCAGGCCGCGGGGCCGATCAGCTGCGGCACCAGACCGCTCGCCGCGAGGATGCTCAGTGCCCGTCGCTCGCAGCCGACCGCGTCATCGGAGTCGGCATGGGCGGCCCAGCCCCCCTGCTTGGCGTAGGCCGTGGGGACACCGTCGACCGCGAGGCGGTGCACAACATTCGTCCGGGATTCGTCGTGAGCCGTCAGCCTTCGCCGCGTTCCCTCCGGAAGGACGCCTGCCGCCACCGAGCGCTCGATGAGCTCGGCCGCACCCTGCCGCGAGGACTGGGGCTCGACGAGGTCCGCTCGGCTGGGACGGGTGGTCGGGGCCGCCACGGGGCGCAGCGGGCTCAGATCCCCCGAAGCTGAGCCCGCCGCGCACTGTGCCGGTCGTAGGAGTCGCGTCATGCGCAACCACCCCCGTTCCCGCCGACCGTCGTGTGAGGTCGTTCGAGAAGCAAGGAGCCGGGTCGGCGCCGGTTGATACATCAGCGTCAGATCGCTGGTCGAAACCGGTCTTATCTCGACATCTCGATCGGTGTATCAGCGGCTGGACCGCGTCCTCCTTGTGGAGTGAAGAGAAAGTAGGAGACAGTCAGTGACGACGTGCGACACGAGCAGCGGTCCCAGGCCGGCGGCCGGGATCCGCGGGAGCCATTCAGGGGAGTTCGGAAGCGATGGTCAAGCCATGATCGACGCCGACGCGGAACATTCCACTCTTGCCGGCCGAGCAGGTGAGGCATTCCTGCGGTACCGGGCAGGTGATTCCGCCGCGATGGGGGGTCTCGTCGAGATGCTCACACCGATCCTGTGGCACACGGTACGAGCTCAGCGGCTGGACTCGGCCTCAACCGAGGACGTCCTGCAGACCACCTGGCTGGCCCTGGTCCGTAACGCGGACAAGATCGCCGACCCGAAGTCCGTGCTGCAGTGGTTGCTGGTCAGCGCCCGCCGGGAGGCGTGGCGGATCAGTCGAGGCCAGAGCCGGCAGACCCCGCAGGAGCTTCTCGACCTGGATCTGATCAGCAGCGAAGAAAGCCCGGAGGCGCTCGCCGTCCGCAGCGACAGCGAGAAGCTGCTCTGGTCCCACGTCGCGGCGCTGCCGGATCGTTGCCGCGAACTGCTTCGGGTGATCGCCTTTGCAGACCGTCCCGACTACGCCGAACTGGCGCGCTCGCTGAGCATGCCGATCGGCAGCATCGGCCCGACCCGTGGCCGCTGCCTGGCCAAGCTGCGAGCGGCGCTGGCTACCGACGCACGATGGGAGTTCCGATGAACACGCCGAACCCCCTCGGTTGGGAATCCCTCGCCGAGCAGCCCTTGGACGAGGTGGACGCCGAGTTGATGAATCGAATCGCCGAGCTGTACAGCGCCGTCGACCCGGTGCCGCACGACCTCGTCGAGCGGCTGACCTTCGCGATAACCCTCGATGCGCTCAACGCCGAGTTGGCCGAGCTGCAGCAGCAACCGCTGGACGCGCTCGCCTCGCGCGGCGTGGAGAGCAGCGAGGTCAAGACGCTGACCTTCACCAGCGACAGCATGACCACGATGGTCAGCATCGTCGCGTCCGGACCGGATCGCCTGCGGATCGACGGGTGGGCCGCGCCCGGTGCCGGGGTGAGCGTCGAGCTGCGCCAGATGGATGTCACCCGAGATGTGGTGGCCGATGACGACGGTCGCTTCGTCTTCGACGACGTCCCGCACGGGCTGACCCGCTTCACGATCCGCGCCGCCGACCCGGCCTCCCATCCGCCGGTCGTGACGCCTGCCGTCGAGATCTAGTTCCGCCCCGCTACCCCTCCGCCCACCGCGCCAGATCGAGGAAGCTTCGATGTCCGAACCGCCGGCTCAACCCACCGGTCCGCAGACCCCTCGGCGTAAGGAGCCGAGCCTCGATCCGCCGGCCTACGTGCTCAACAAGCACGGCGCCCGGGTCCTCGACCCGTCCAATGCCGTACGGCTGCCGGGTCAGTCCGAGTTCCGGCCCACGGTTTATGTCGGGAACCGGCTGCTCGTTCGCAGCCAGGCGATGACGGATGCGATGCTGCGAGATCTCACCGAAGCCGCTCAACTCGCCGGCCTCACCTTCTCGCTCAGTCAGCAGGACAAGGAGCTGCTGGAAGTGGCTCGTCGAGCCGGTGTCGGGGAGCTGGCCGAACGCGTGCTGGTCAGCCGTGTCACGCTGGAACCGCTCGGCGACGGCCCGTCAGCGCCGCCGGACGCGTGGCAGGTGCTGCAGAACTACCGCGCCATCGTCGGGCCCACCAGTCCCGCCGCGCAGCTGGTGACCCTGGATCATCTGATGACCTCGACGTCGGGGTCGATCCACGGAAATCCGTACTTCGGCGGATCGCCGTACTTCGGCGGATCTCCCTACTTCGGCGGGTCGCCGTACTTCGGTGGTTCGGGCGCCGGCGGAGCCAGCGTCCAGTACGGCCTGCCGGGATGGGGTGGCCGCGCGCCGGTTGCCTGGCTGGGGCCCAAGCCGGTTCGGACCAAGGGTCTGGGGACGCGGCGACCGGTCGTCGCGGTCCTGGACACGGGCGTCGGCAAGCATGACTGGTTACCGCCCAGCATCGTCACGCGCCACCCGAAGGTCGGCTCGCTCGTGATCGGCCAGGACGATCCGGACACCGATCCGGAGGTGACCGGCGCGCTGGAGGACCCGCTGGAGGGCACGTTGGACCCGGACGCGGGCCATGGCACGTTCATCTCCGGACTTATCCGGCTGACCTGTCCCGACGCGAACATCCTGTCGGTGCGGGTCATGTTCGGTGACGGCGCAGCGCCGGAGGGGGACGTGCTGGAGGCGCTCAACCGGCTGCTACTGCGTCAGGCACTCGGCCAAGCCCTCAACAAGCCCTCGATGCTGATCGACGTCGTCTCGATGTCGCTCGGGTACTACCACGAACTCCCGGCCGACGCCGCGTTCGACCAGTTGATGCTCGAACCGCTCAGGCAGCTCGCCCAACTCGGGGTTTGCGTCGTAGCCGCGGCCGGTAACGACTCGACGGCACGCCACATGTATCCCGCAGGGTTCGCGCCCCACGCCGGTGGCCTCGTGCCGCTGGTATCCCAGGAGATCCCGATCGTGAGCGTCGGTGCCCTGAATCCGGACGGCGAGACGATCGCACTGTTCAGCAACGCAGGCGACTGGGTGATCTGCCGGCGAGTGGGGGTCGCGCTGGTCAGCACCATGCCGACCACGTTCAACGGCTCGCTGCAGCCGCTGGCCAGGCTGTCGGTGCCCGGTGACGGATTGCGGGCAACGATCGACCCGGACAACTTCTCCTCCGGATTCTCAACCTGGAGCGGAACCTCGTTCGCCGCGCCGATCCTGGCCGGTGAGCTCGCCCAGCACCTGCTGGACGGAGGCCAGCTCGACGGTTGCACGCCGACAGAGGGCATCGACCGGGCGTGGCAGGCGGTAGCTGCGTGCACGCCGCTCAAGCGGCCATAACCGGTGGCGCCAAGGGCTTCTGGGATCGAACATGCCGGTGAGCTGCACAGCCGCGGGGTGGCGCACAGCAATGCCGGCCACCCGCTTATGGCGATCTCGGCCTTTCAGCGGGGATTGCGCGCGCTGAGCAAAGCCGACCCCAGCCAAGCCCAGGTGCTGCATGCCCGCCTGCTCATCAGTCTCGGTCGCAGCCAGTCCGAGGTGGGTGGCCTGGAAGCGGGCATGCCCTCGATGCACCAGGCACAGGAACTCGCTGCCGCGCTCGGTGACCCGGCCGTTCAGATGCACCTGCACCTGCAGCTCGGCTACATGTGGATGCGGGCCGGAAAGCTGGATTCGGCCAAGGCTGACTTCGATGCCGCGGCGCAGTTGATCGCGTATGCCGAGCCCGCTGTCGCGTGCAACATCCTGCTCAACCAGGGCGGCCTCGCGCTCTACCGGCTCGACCTGATCCAAGCGGGCACGGCGCTGACCGAATGCATCCGACGTGCGTCCCTGGAAGGACTGCGGGTAGAGGAGTTCAAGGGGCGGCATAACCTCGGCTACCTCGAGTACCTGCGCGGCAACCTGGCGGCCTCCATCCGCCTCATGCAGGAAGCCGTGGAACTCAATGCCGATGCCTCGCTGGCCATCGCCTTCCTCGATCGCGCCCGGGTACTCGTCGACGCCGGGCTGTACCGCGAGGCTGACGAGGCGTTGCGGGACGCGGGTTCACTGTTCAGGTCGGACCGGTTGTGGCAGGACGTCGGCGAGGTGGAACTTGCCCGCGCTGAATGCGCCCTGCTGGACGGCGAGATTGCCGCCGCCAGGCGGCTTGCCGCCGGTGCCCGGACCAGGTTCCGCAGGCGTGGCAACGATCGCTGGCGGCGCGAGGCCGAAATCGTGCTGTTGCAGGCCGACCTCGCCGCGGGCCGTCCGGGCAGTCGGCTGGCAGCACCCGCACTGAGGCTGGCCGAGGAGTTCCGAGCCGAGGGGCTGCCGACCCGGGCGCGCACCGCCCGGTTGATCGCGGCCGAGGCACTGCTGCGCGCGGGCCGGCCGGAACAGGCCCGCGAGGTTGCCAGCGAGGCCGGTCCGGTCCGTCCCAGCGACCCGGTCTCGGCCCGGCTTCAGACCCGGTTGGTGCGCGCGAAGCTGCAGTCGGCGGCGGGTGATCGGCGCGGCGCCAAGCGCGAGATCCGCACCGGGCTCGCCGAGCTGGCTCGGCACCAGGCCCGTTTCGGCAGCCTCGATCTGCGGGCCGCCGGTGCCGTGCACGGTCGCCAGCTCGCCGAACTGGATGTCTCGCTGGCGCTCTCGGAGCAGGACCCGGCCGGGACTCTGGCTGCGATCGAGCACGGCCGCGCGGTGACCAGCCGGCTGCAGCCGGTTCAGGCGCCCGAGGACGGGGTTGCCGTCGAGTGGCTGGCCGAACTGCGGCAGATCACCGAGGAGCTGCGCGCGATCGAGTCCGACCCCTCGGCCGCCGGGCGCGTGATCTCACAGCGCAAGAAGATGGCCGATATCCAGCAGAAGTTGCGTTCGCGGGCCTGGCAGTCCGAAGGCTCGGGCGAGGCCGGTCGGCCCGCTGCCTTCTCCGACATCATCGATGGTCTGGGCAGGCACTCGGCGGGGCTGGTCTCCTTCGTCCAGGCCCAAGGCGTCCTGCACGCGGTGGTAGTGGACGGCGGGCGTGCGCGCATCCGCACCCTGGGACCGGCCGGTGCGGCCGAGGAGGCGGCGCGACGGGTTCGCGCGGATCTCGACGTTCTCGCCGGCGGACGGTTGCCAGCGGCGCTGCGGGACGCGGTCACCGGCTCACTCAATCGCTCGCTGGCCGGACTGGACGAGCTGCTGATCGTCCCGCTCGAGATGACGCAGGGCCGGTTGATCCTGGCCCCGACCGGGGTGCTGGCAACCCTGCCGTGGAATCTGCTCCCTTCGTTGCGCGGACGGCCGGTCGTCGTGGCGCCGTCGGCCACCGCCTGGCTGGCAGCGTCGGCTCCGAGCAGCCGATCAGGACCGGGCGCGGTCAGCGTGTTCGCCGGACCAGCGCTCGACCACGCCGCCCGCGAGGTCCGCGAGGTCGGGCGCAGCTGGCCGGGCGCGTCGGTCTACACCGATGGTGAGGCACGCCAGCAGGCACTTCGCTCGGCGCTGAGCTCCTCGACAGTGGTGCACATCGCCGCGCACGGCCAGCACCAGGCTGAGAACCCGATGTTCTCCTCGATCCGTCTCGCGGACGGGCCGGTGTTCGCCTACGAACTCGACCGGACCGCGCGCGCTGCCGAGCACGTCGTGCTCTCCGCATGCGAGTTGGGACAGGCGACGATCAGGCCGGGGGACGAGGCGCTCGGCCTGACCAGCGTGCTGCTGCACCTGGGTTCCAGAAGCGTCGTCTCCGGTGTCGCTCGGGTGCACGACCAGGTTGCTGCCGAGGTCATGGTCCGCTATCACCGGATGCTGGCGAGCGGGCTGGATTCGGCCACAGCCCTGGCCGAGGCCGCTTCGCTGGCCGGACCGCATCCGGCGCCGTTCGTGTGTTTCGGCTCCGCCTGGACCTCCGAACCTGCCTGAACTTCGGATCTGGCCTGGACCTCCGAACCCGCCTGTACTTCGGATGTGGCCCGACCTGCGGAACGTGCCTGGGCGCCGGATTTGGCCCGGCGCGCTCGCTGCCAGTAGTCTAGTGTGCGATCCACCCGAAGACCGCTGGTTCTCGCATGCGCACATGCGTTCAGAACAGCTCCGGAGCGCCGGAGCGGCCCGCGCAGGATGGCCCGGT
>JAVEES010000436.1 GCA_030840285.1 Pseudonocardiales bacterium | reverse complement strand
CCGGTCGGCGGGATGATCACCCGCATGGCCTGCGGCAGGACGATCCGGCGCATCGTCTGAGGCCAGGTCATCGCCAGCGCGACGGCGGCCTCGTGCTGGCCCTCATCCACCGAGCCGATACCCGCGCGCACGATCTCGGCCATGTAGGCGGCTTCGTTGAGCCCTAGCCCGATGAAGGCGGCGACGAAGGGCGTCAACCACGAGCCGGTCTTGAGATGGACGAACTGCACCAGGAACGGGACCCCGAGGTCGAGATGGCCGTAGATATTGGTGATCAGGCCCCAGAACACCAGTTGCACGTACACAGGCGTCCCTCTGAAGAGCCAGAGGTACAGCCAGGCCACGCTCTTCAGGACGGGGTTGTCCGACATCCGCATGACGGCCAGGACCACACCTAGCACGATCGCGATGGCCATCGAGATCACGGTCAGTTCGAGCGTGATCAGCGCCGCCTTGGTGAAGCGCTGATCGAGGAGGTACGTGCGATACGTGGACCAGTAGTAGGCAGAGTTAGTGGCGGCGCCGTAGATGAACAGCACGAGCAGGACGATCAGCACGCCCGCCGCGATCCAGCGTCCGGGACGCCTGAGCGGGACGGCCTTGATCACATCGTCGAGGCCCGTTCGATCACTGGCTGCCGTGGACTGAGACATCCCGATCAGCTCTTGGCGTCGTTGATCTTGGCCTGAGTGATCTCGCCCGCATCGTTGCCCCACTTGGCGCAGATCTGCTTGTACGTCCCGTCGTCCATCAGGGCCTGAAGCGCCTTCTGGATCGGGGTGACCAGCGGACTGCCCTTCTTCATCGGATATCCGTAGGGGGCCGCGTCATAGATATCTCCGGCCAGGGCGAGCTTCCCGTTGCTGGTCTTGACGCCGTAGGCGGTCACCGGGGAGTCGGCCACGAACGCGTCTGCCTTACCCAGGATCACCGCGGTGGTCGCATCGGCCTGCTTGGAATACCTCTGCTTGTCGATCGCGGGCTTGCCCGCCGCGACGCACTTCTTGCTGCGGGCCGGCACATCGTCGTTGTCCTGGATCGTGCCGGTCTGGACGGCAACCTTGAGCCCACAGGCGTTGTCCGGGTCGACCTTCTTGGTAGTCAGCGATGCCCATTGGCTACCGGCGTTGAAGTAGGTGACGAAATCCACGGTCTTCTCGCGGGTCTTGTTGTCCGTGAAGGAGGAGACCCCGATGTCGTACTTGGGAGTGGGGGCCGTGATGCCCGGAATGATGTTGTCGAAAGTCGATTCCACGTAGGTGGTCTTCAAGCCGAGTTTCTGGGCAATCGCGTCCATCAGGTCGACATCGAAGCCGACGATCTTTCCGCTGGAGTTCTTGTACTCGTTCGGAGCGTAGGTCGGGTCGATACCGACGGTGATCACCCCCTTTGACTTGATGTCAGCCGGCACCAGCGCCGTGAGGTCCTGCGCGGCGGACACGCTGCTCACGCTGCCGGTGGGCGCCGTCGAACCCTCGTTGTTCTTGGCGCAGCCGGTGAGCGCCAGGGAACCAGCCGCGGCCAGGGTCGCCACCCACGAAAGGGAACGTCGAATCAACACAGCTCGTGTACCTCCGGACTAAGGGAATGTCGGACGAACTCTAGGCCCATTTGCACTGTGCATTGCGCGAAAGAGCATGGCCGCAACGGAACCGTAACCGCCGGACCCAGGATTGTTATGTGCCGATTCTGGACCGGCTGTAACCTTCCCGGCAGGCCTAAGCGCCCGCCCTGGCGGCCTTGCCGAGCACGACGACGCCGCTGTCGGAGACGTGGTGGTGTTGGCGGTCCATTTCCAGATCCACGCCGATATGTGCTCCTGGGGCGACAACGGCGTTCTTGTCCAGGATCGCCCTGCGAACCACCGCACCCTCGCCGATCACCACGCCGTCCATCAGCACCGATCCCTCGACGTAGGCACCGTTGCGAATCCGCACGTTCGGGGCCACCACGCTGCCCCGCACGGTCGAGCCTGAGACGATGGTGCCGGCACCGACGATGGATTCCTGCGCGAGGCCGCCGTCCACGAACTTCGCTGGCGGCAGCTGTTCGTGATGGGTGTAGATCGGCCAGTTGGCGTTGTAGAGGTTGAAGATGGGATGCACGCTGACCAGGTCCATGTTGGCGTCGTAATAGGCATCCATCGTCCCGACGTCGCGCCAGTAGGCACGATCCCGCTCGGTGGATCCGGGAACTTCGTTGGAGTTGAAGTCATAGACCCATGCGCGTTCGCGATCCACCATCCACGGCATGATTGAGCCGCCCATGTCGTGGACCGAGGTCGGATCGTCGGCATCGGCGCGCAGCGCCTCGACGAGGGCCTCGGTGGTGAAAAGGTAGTTTCCCATCGAGGCGAAACTGACGTCGGGATTATCGGGCAAGCCCGGGGGGTCTGCGGGCTTTTCAAGGAATTGCAAGACCTTGCCTGAGGAATCGGCGTCGATCACGCCGAACTGGTCAGCCTGCTCGCGCGGGACCTGGATACCGGCAACCGTGACTCCGGCACCCGAATCGAGGTGCTGCTCCAGCATCTGGCGCGGGTCCATCCGGTAGACGTGGTCGGCACCGAAAACCGCTATGTGGGTTGGCTTGTCGTCGGTGATGAGGTTCATCGACTGCAGGATCGCATCGGCACTTCCGGTGTACCAGCGCGGACCGAGCCGCTGCTGCGCGGGCACCGGCGTCACGTAGTTGCCCAGCAGTTGCGACATTCGCCAGGTGGTGGTGATATGCCGGTCCAGTGAATGAGATTTGTATTGCGTTAAAACGCATATTCGCAGGAACCCTGCATTGACCATGTTGGACAGGACGAAGTCGACCAGCCGGTAATTACCGCCGAAGGGCACCGCCGGTTTGGCACGGTCGGCCGTCAGCGGCCACAACCTCTTGCCCTCGCCACCCGCCAGCACGATCCCGAGTACCCGCACACCACCGGCCATGGCGCCACCCTAACCGCAAGACTCCCCCGCGCGGGAGACGTTGGCGTTACTGTGCACGCATGCGTGCCGCAATGATCAGCCGTGAATACCCGCCGGAGGTCTACGGCGGCGCCGGCGTGCACATCGAGTTCCTGGTCCGCGAGCTTCGCAAGCTCATCGACGTGGACGTCCACTGCTTCGGCGCGCCGCGCGCCGAACCCGGGGTGCAGGCTCACCAGATTCCGGCTTCGCTGACAAGCGCGAACCCCGCCCTGGGCACGCTCGGCGTCGACATCGAGATCACCGCAGGCATCGCCGGTGCTGACATCGCGCATTCCCATACCTGGTACGCCAACCTGGCCGGACACCTGGCGTCCCTGCTGTACGGCATCCCGCACGTGGTCACCGCGCACTCGCTCGAACCGCTGCGTCCCTGGAAGGCCGAGCAGCTCGGCGGAGGCTACCGGCTATCGTCCTGGGCCGAGCGAACCGCCTACGAATCGGCAGCTGCCGTCATCGCGGTGAGCACCGGGATGGCGGCCGACATCCTCGCCGCGTACCCCTCGATCGAGCCGGAACGCGTACACATCATTCCCAACGGCATCGACACCGAGCTGTACGCCCCGGTCCCCGAGCGAGACGTCCTGAAGCGATATGGACTGCGTTCAGACGCACCGATCGTGCTGTTCGTGGGTCGGATCACCCGGCAGAAGGGCGTCGGCCACCTCGTCGCCGCCGCCCGCGACTTCGCGCCGGGTGCCCAGCTTGCACTCTGCGCCGGCGCTCCGGACACGCCCGAACTCGCAGCCGAGATCACCGCGGCCGTGGCAGAACTGCAATCCGGACGCGAGGGCGTGGTATGGATCCAAGAGATGCTGCCCCGCGAGGAACTCATGCAGTTGCTGAGCGCCGCCGATATCTTCATCTGCCCGTCGATCTATGAACCGCAGGGCATCGTCAACCTCGAGGCGATGGCCTGCGAGACCGCTGTGGTCGCCTCCCGCGTCGGTGGCATTCCGGACGTGGTGGTCCACGGCCACACCGGCCTGCTCGTCGACTACGACGAACGGCGCCCGCACGATTTCGAGGCCGGCCTGGCGACAGCGGTGAACGAGCTTCTCGCTGACCCGGTCCGGACGAGGGCGATGGGCCTGGCCGGACGCGAGCGCGCGGTGCGCGAGTACGGCTGGGCCGCCATCGCCGCGCGCACGGTCGCGCTGTATCAATCACTGCGCTGATCCGTCACCGATCGCGCCTGTCACCGATCGCGCCTGTCACCGATCGCGCAACTTCCCGCGGCGCCATGCCGCCCAAGGTGGCACCATCGGCCACGCTACCGGGCGGCCAGTTCGACGTAGCGGCTCAGCAGCCTGACTCCGTAGCCGGTCGCGCCCCGGGAGAAGATCGGCCCGTCAGCCTGCGCCCGGGCCGGACCCGCGATGTCCAGGTGGGCCCACCGCACGGAGCCCACGAATGGCTGAAGGAACAGTGCCGCCGTGATGCCACCCGGGTTGCCGGGATCATTGCGCGAATCGGCCACCGACGAGTCCAGCAGCGAGGCATACCCGTGCTCGAGCGGCATCCGCCAGATCGCCTCGCCGGAGGCCTCGGCGGCCCCGTCCAGCTGGTGAGCAAGTTCGTCGTCGTTGGCGAAGTAGCCGGCGGTTTCCATCCCGAGGGCGACCTTCATCGCGCCGGTGAGGGTGGCAATGTCGATGACGACGTCCGGTCGCAGCCGGGCGACCGCATAGGCAAGCGCATCGGCCAGCACGAGCCTGCCTTCGGCGTCGGTGTTTCCGATCTCGGTCGTGCGACCGCCGTACTGGCGCACCACATCCGACGGCCGCATCGCGGTACCGGAGACTGAGTTTTCGGCGGCAGGCACCAGTGCGGTCACCCGGATCGGCAGCTTCTGCATCGCGATGTAGTGCAGGGCAGCGAGCACCGCGGCGCCACCGCACATGTCGGTGTGCATCATCCGCATCGCATCGGCGGGCTTGAGGTTGAGCCCGCCGGTGTCGAACGTGATCCCCTTGCCTACCAGTACGACATGCTTGACCGAATCAGCAGCCGAAGCCGAACGGGCGCGCGAACCGCGCGGGCGGTAGGCGGCCTCGATCAGCCGGGGCCGTGAGGATGATCCGCCACCCACGGCGAGCAGGCCACCGAACCCCTGCTCGGCAAGCCACTGCTCGTCGCGGACGTGGACGGTGCAGCCGGCCGGCGTCAGCTGCTGCTCGGCCAGCTCACCCAAGCGTGCCGGGGTCAGCTCGGCGGCCGGCAGATTGCCAAGGTCCCGGGCCCAGCCGGCAGCATCGCCCGCCTGATCGCCGGCGGTCAGCCCGACGGGGTCGATCTTTGCGACGATATCGACGGTGTGCAGCACGTCATCGCCGCTGGCCGCACGGAAGTCATACCCACCGAGCACCAGCCCCTCGGCCAGCGACCGGCTCTGTTCCGGCGACGGCGCGCCGATCGCGATGTTCACCGACCTGCCCTCGGCCAGCTCGTGAACCCGACGGCCGAGCACGACACCGGCCCGTCGCAGGTCAGCCGGCGAAGCCTGGCCCAGACCGGTCAGCCAGACCTGGCTCGGTGTCGCACCAGGAAGCGGCAGCAGGTGGAGCGATCCGACCGCGGAATCGAGCTGCTCGGCCCTCAGGTAGGCGACCGCGGCCTCGGCGGCAGCGGGTGGCAACGCCGTGTCCGACACGCCGGCCAGTTGGAGCTCGGAGTCGATCAGCCCCACCGCGACGACGTCGGCGGTCGTGTGGCGCTCAGGGACGTTCAGAAGGATCACGCGCTACCTCTTCGGAAAGTGCTGCCCGCGGGGGCTGGCTGGATCGTGGACCCCGGCGGTGTCCGGGCATGAAGCGACCCCAGCCGCTGACTGCTGCGATCAACACTGATCGCTCGTCGCGGCTGGGGTCGGGTGGTCACTAGCTGACTGCGGCGGACAGCGCCTCGGACAGCGCTGAGGCCTCATCGGCAGACAGCTCGACAACCAGACGGCCACCGCCCTCGAGCGGAACGCGCATCACCAGGCCACGCCCCTCTTTGGTGACTTCCAGCGGACCATCACCCGTCCGCGGCTTCATCGCCGCCATGCCTGCCTCCTGTTGTCAATCATCGTTCGTTGTCACCCGGTCCACAGAGCATCCGTCCCGAGGTTGTGCTCGTCACATTGTCCCGCATGAACGTTGATCAAGCCAAAGCGGTACCGCTACGCCTAGGGTGAGCGGATGGCTGACGTCCTGCTGATCGACCGGAATGCGGCGGTCGCTACCCTCACGATGAACCGTCCGGATTCGATGAACTCGCTGTCGCTGGAGCTGAAACAGGCCCTCGTCGACGGCCTGGCCGAGGTGGCGGCGGACCCAGAGGTCCGCGCGGTGGTGCTGACCGGAACCGGCCGCGGCTTCTGCGTAGGCCAGGATCTCGGCGAGCACATCGAGCTGTTGCATGCAGGCGATGAGGCGCCACTGCGGACCGTCCGGGAGCATTACAACCCGATCGCCCGCTCGCTCATGCAGATGCCCAAGCCGGTCATCGCGGCCGTCAACGGCACCGCCGCCGGGGCCGGCGCCTCGTTTGCGTTCGCCTGCGACTTCAGGATCGTCTCGAGCGAGGCGAAGTTCCTGCTCGCGTTCGCCAACGTCGGGCTGGGGCTGGACAGCGGCGTGTCCTGGACGCTGCAGCGCCTGGCCGGGGCCGGACGGGCGATGCAGCTGGCGCTGCTGGCGCAACCGATCACCGCCGTCACGGCGGCCGAATACGGTCTGGTGACCGAACTCCGAGCTCCCGGTGAGGTGCTCAGCGTCGCGCAGGCACTGGCGGCTCGCATGGCTGCCGGACCGACCGCTGCCTACGCAGCGATCAAGCAGGCCATCCATTTCGCTGCATCGCACGACCTCGACGAGTCACTGGAGAACGAGGACGTTCAACAGCAGCTAGCGGGCGCCACGCTCGATCACCGCGCGGCGGTGGCGGCCTTCGTCAACAAGGAGAAGCCGCTCTTCCTCGGCCGCTGAGCCCCGCACCCCGGTTGTGGCGTGGACTCCGTGATAGCCCGGACTCCACACCAAAAGCGGACCACCGCGGTCAACCTGGCTCGGCTCGCCAGCAGCCCTGGACGTGATCGTTGACCATGCCGACAGCCTGCATGAGCGCATAGGCGGTGGTCGGTCCGACGAAGGCGAAGCCACGCCGTTTGAGCTCCTTGGCCATGGCCCGCGACTCGGGCGATGTGGACTGGACGTCGCTGATGGTGTGCGGCCTGCGATGCTGCTCCGGTGCGAAGGACCACAGCAGCCCGGTCAGACCTTCGGGCACCGCATCCCGGACCGCACGCGCGTTCGTAATCGCGGCATCGATCTTGGCCCGGTTGCGAACGATGCCCACATCGCCGAGCAGGCGCTCGCGGTCGGCATCCCCGAAGCCGGCCACGACGTCGATGTCGAATTCGCGGAAGGCAGCCCGGAAGTTTTCTCGCTTGCGCAGGATGGTGATCCAGGACAGCCCGGATTGGAATGCCTCAAGGCATAGCCGCTCGAACAAGGGCTGATCCCCGCGCAGCTCCATTCCCCACTCGGTGTCGTGGTAGTCGGTATAGAGGGGGCTCGACATCGCCCAGGCACAGCGCTGCGGGTCCGCCATTCAGCGATCCCGTCGCGGAATCTGGCGGGCGTCATCCACCTCACGCGGCACCTCGGCCACGTCGCCTCGCTCGGGCGACCGGGCGGACGCGTCGACACCGGCATCGGAGTCGGCTAAGTCGGAGTCGGCATCGGCTAAGTCAGCATCGGCTAAGTCAGAGTCGGCTGACCCAGCCGGACCCGAGTCGCCGACCCCGAATTGACTCTCTGCGGCACCGTCGGGCCGAACCCCGGTGGGGCTCGCCGGTCCGGAGAAGTTCTTCACGTCCAGAGCCCGCAGCCGGGCGATCTCCTCGTCACGCACTACCAGCTCAGCGGCCAGCCGGTCGATCAGATCGTCGGTCTCGGCGAACCGGTATCCGCGCAATGTCACCGGGATCCGTAGCCGGTCCAGGTCGGCACGCACCATGCGCCGGTCGCTCGGCAGTTCGAACGGCAGCCGATCACGTTCCGGCTTGAGCCCCAGGCCCTCGGGCAGCAGCGCGATCACGCCGTAGAAGAGCAGACCGGCCACGATCAGCCCGATCAGCGTGTACCCGATGAATACCGTCACGCCACGATCCTGGCATGCCCACCTGACAGTGAAAAACCCGTCAAGGCCGTACCCCGTCGATCACAGCGAACGCCTCGTCGATGCAGCCGACCCGATGCAACTGGTCGAGCGCGGCCTGCCGGACGAAGCCGCGCCGGACGAGGTCAGCGAGGAACTGCCAGAGCGGCTCGAAGAACCCGTCGCGATCGAGCACTATCACCGGTTTCGGGTGCATTCCGAGCGAACCGGCCGTCCACACCTCGAAGAACTCCTCGAGCGTTCCGATGCCTCCCGGCAGCACCAGGAAAACCTCGGCGTGGGCGTCCATCAGCGCCTTGCGTTCGCGCATCGTCTCGACCACGACCAGCTCGTCGGCCTCGGTGTCGGCGACCTCGTAGGACATCAGGTGTTGCGGAATCACCCCGAGGGTGTGCGCCCCGGCGCGCCTGGCTGCGCTGGCAACGGCGCCCATCATCGAGACCCGGCCGCCGCCGGAGATCAGCCGGTGCCCATCCCGCCCGATTCGCTCGCCGACCTCGGTCGCCAGCTCGATGAAACCCTGATCGATCGTGAGCGAGGAGGCGCAGTAGACACAGACGGCAGCCATGGATTCCTTGGAGGTTCGGTAGTGCTGCGATAGGAGCGGGTTATTGCGCGTCGTTGGCACCGGAGGCGCGGGCTTCGGCATGCGCCGCCTGCTCGGAGACCTCCTGTGCCGAGCGTTCGAGGTCGGATTCGAGGATGATCTTCACGACCTCGTCCACGCTCGAGGTGACATGGATCAGATCCAGATCGGCCGGGCCGATCTTGCCTTCGGGCAGCATCGTGCCACGGATCCAGTCCAGCAGGCCCGACCAGTACTGCTCGCCGAACAGGATCACCGGGAACTTGGTGACCTTGCGGGTCTGCACCAAGGTCAGCGCCTCGAACAGCTCGTCGAGGGTTCCGAAGCCGCCCGGAAGGATGACGAAGGCCTGGGCGTACTTGACGAACATCGTCTTGCGGGCGAAGAAGTACCGGAAGTTGATGCCGACGTCGACCCAGTCGTTGAGCCGTTGCTCGAACGGAAGCTCGATGCCCAGGCCGACCGACTTGCCACCGGCTTCGACCGCACCGTGATTGGCTGCCTCCATGGCGCCGGGTCCGCCGCCGGTGATCACCGCGTAGCCGGCCCGCGCGATGGCATTTCCCAGTTCCCGCGCGATGGCATACTCCGGATGCTCAGGACGGGTCCGTGCCGAGCCGAAGACCGACACCGCGCGGCCGAGCTCGGCGAGCAAGCCGAATCCTTCCACGAACTCGGACTGGATCCTCAGCACCCGCCAGGGGTCGGTATGCACCCAGTCGGTCGACCCGCGGGAGTCCAGCAGCCGCTGATCGGTGGTGCTCGATTCGCCGGAAATCTGTTCCCGGCGCAGCACGATGGGTCCTCGCTGGCGCTCGGCAGGGCGCCGCAGGCCGTCCGATGGCACGGCACCGGGTGGCCCCTGCGGGGCTGGTTGATCGGTCATGTGCCAACCCTAGCCAGCGGCGCCGACCTTTCGACGAGTCCGCCCGAAATCTGGGGGCCACGCAGGGCTGGCGGCCCGCGTCCCTGATCAGCCGCGCAGGAAGGTGAGCAGGGCGGTCTCGGCCTGGCCGATCGCAGCCAGCGCGACCGACTCATCGACCTTGTGCGCCAGGCCCGGGTCACCCGGACCGAAGTTGAGCGCCGGGATGCCGAGTGCCGAGAAACGAGCGACATCGGTCCAGCCCAATTTGGCTTCGGCCGGCTTCCCGATCGCAGCCACGAACGCGCTGGCCAGCGGGCGATCCAGGCCCGGACGAGCCGCGGGTGCCGAATCGGTCACTTCGATCTCGTAACCGGCGAAGACCTCACGCAGGTGCGCCTCCGCCTCGGCTTCGGAGCGGTCCGGCGCGAAGCGGTAGTTCACGGTGACGGTGCAGAGATCGGGAACGACGTTGCCGGCCACTCCCCCGGCGATGAACACCGCGTTGAGACCTTCGCGAAACGTCAGGCCCTCCACCTCTACCTGCCTCGCGTGGTACTCGTCGAGCCTGCTCAGCACCGGCGCGGCCGCATGGATGGCGTTGCGGCCCAACCAGGAGCGAGCCGAGTGGGCGCGCTCTCCTGGCACGGTGACCACCGCGCGCATGGTGCCCTGACAGCCGCCCTCGACGAGCCCGTTCGTCGGCTCCAACAGGATGGCCAGGTCAGCGGCGAGCAGTTCGGGCTGGGTCGAGGCGAGCCGGTTGAGGCCGTTGCGCTCGGCTTCCACCTCCTCGCAGTCGTAGAAGAACCAGCTCACGTCTACGGCGGGATCGAGCTCTCCGGTCCCGATCAGCTGGGCCGCCCGAAGTTGCAGCGCGACGCCCGACTTCATGTCGGAGGTCCCGCAACCGTAGAGACGGCCGTCGGCGATCCGGCTCGGCAGGTTGCCGGCGACCGGGACGGTGTCCAGGTGGCCGGCCAGCACGACTCGCTGCTCTCGCCCGAAGTCGGTGGCGCCGAACACGACGTTGCCGATCCGGCTGACGGTGAGCTTCGGGCAGCCTCGCAGCGCGGTTTCCACGGCGTCGGCGATGGCCGCCTCCTCGCCAGAGACCGACGGGATGTCCACCAGCGCGGCGGTCAGCGCCTCGGCAGAGCTCGAGAGGTCCAGCAGATTGGGGGCGGCCATGCCGCCAAACACTAGTCTGCGCAGGTTGTGCCCAGCCGGGGTCGTTATGGTGTTCGGCGTGACCAGCACCCCTGACAGCCGGACCGCGAACGGTTTCGGTCTCGCCTCCATCGCAGCCGACGGCTCCGTCCTCGACGTCTACTACCCGGCCCCGGCGCTCGGTCGCCCTGAGCCGGATGCCAAGGCGCCGGCGGCGTTGAGTGCCCTGCAGGTAGCGGACGAGGCACGCGCGGTGAGGACCACGATCGTGCAGACCGTGAGCGAGCTGGACGAGGATCCGTTGGATGCCGCTGACGTCTATCTGCGGCTGCACCTGCTCTCGCATCGGCTGGTGGCCCCCCGGGGGCTGAACCTCACCGGGGTCTTCGGGCTGCTCAGCAACGTGGTGTGGACCAACTACGGGCCCTGTGCCGTCGAGGCCTTCGAATCGGTCCGCACCGCGTTGCGGGCCCGCGGTCCGGTGACCGTCTACGGCGTGGACAAGTTCCCGCGAATGGTCGATTACGTGGTGCCCACCGGCGTCCGGATCGCCGACGCAGACCGGGTACGGCTCGGAGCGCACCTGGCCAGCGGGACGACGGTGATGCACGAGGGTTTCATCAACTACAACGCCGGGACCCTGGGCAACTCGATGGTCGAGGGCCGCATCTCGGCCGGAGTCGTCGTCGGCGACGGCTCGGACGTAGGGGGTGGCGCGTCGATCATGGGCACCCTGTCCGGAGGTGGCACGCAGGTCATCTCGGTCGGCAGGCGCTGCCTGATCGGCGCGAACGCCGGCATCGGTATCTCGCTCGGGGATGACTGCGTCGTCGCGGCCGGCACCTACGTCACAGCAGGCTCCAAGGTGGTGCTGCCGGACGGCTCGACGCGCAAGGCGGTCGAGTTCTCCGGGCAGGACGGCCTGCTCTTCTTGCACAACTCGGTCAGCGGCGCGCTCGAGGTTCGGCAGCGCAGCGGCGAGGGAATCGAACTCAACGCCGCCCTGCACGCCAACTGACGGCTGCATCCAAGCGCGAGGCCCGAGCGCGAGGCCCGAGAGCCGCGGGAGAACGTTTGAGGATTCCGGATCGTTGAACGCGGGTAATGGTGGGGCGCGAACGGGCGCAGGTCGAGGAAATGAGGAATTGGTGACACGTGGTGGCGCCCGTCGCGGCGGCGTCGCGCTCCTGGTGGTGCTCGCGGTGCTTGCCGCCGCGG
>JAVEES010000123.1 GCA_030840285.1 Pseudonocardiales bacterium | reverse complement strand
CGGGCACTCCCAGCCCGGGCGAGACATAACCGGCGGCAAGCTCAGCCGGGACGGAGGACGGGTCGCTCAGCAACGTCTCGGCCAGCGGCTCCAGCCCGGCCTCCCGAGCGATCTGCGCCTTCGTCCGCCGCTTGGGCTTGTACGGCAGGTAGATGTCTTCCAGCCGGGCCTTGGAATCCGCCGCCATGATCCGGGCCCGCAGCGCGTCGTCGAGCTTGCCCTGGGCGGCGACGGATTCGAGCACGGCCGCACGGCGCTCGGCGAGTTCGCGAAGGTAACGCAGCCGTTCTTCCAGGCTCCGCAGCTGCGCGTCGTCCAGGGTTCCGGTCACCTCCTTGCGATACCGCGCGATGAACGGCACCGTCGCGCCGCCGTCGAGCAGCCCCACCGCGGCAACTACCTGCGCCGCCCGTACGCCCAGCTCCTCGGCGATCTGCTGTTCAATGGTTGACGTCACGGTCAGAAACCCTACGCAGCGGGACTACCCGGCTGAACAACGACGTTCGACACGGATGCTGGATGAAGATGTCGGACGACGATGTTGAACCTATGCGGCCGGGCACCACCCTGACCCGGCCAATGAAGGAGCACAACGTGCAGGATCCACAAGGTCTGTTCGAGCTCAGCACAGACCTGCCCGAGCTGGGGCAGCCGGTGCTGGTGCAAGCCCTCGACGGCTTCGTCGATGCCGGCCATGCCACCCGGCTTGCCCGCGAGCACCTGCTCCTGACCTACGAGTCGCAGGTCGTGGTGACCTTTGACGTCGACCAGCTCTATGACTACCGGGCCCGCCGCCCCGAGATGATCTTCGCCACCGACCACTGGCAGTCCTATGCCGACCCGAAGCTGCAGATTCATGCCTTGAAGGATTCGGCGGGCACGCCGTTCCTAGTCCTGGCGGGGCCCGAGCCGGACGCGCAATGGGAACGATTCGCGGCGGCCGTCCAGCTCATCACCGAGCAGCTCGGCGTCCGGACGCTGATCGGGTTCAACGCCATCCCGATGGGTGTGCCGCACACTCGGCCCTCTGGTGTCATCGCCCACGGCAGCCCCCGCGAGCTGGTCGCCGACTACAACGCGTGGCTCGGGACCGTGCAGGTGCCGGCCAGCGCGGGCCACTTGCTGGAGTTCCGGCTGGCCGAGGCGGGGCTCAACTCGATGGGGTTCGCCGTGAACGTCCCGCACTATCTCGCCCATCTGGACTATCCCGAGGCAGCCAGGACGCTGATCGACTGCATGGCCAAGGCCGCGGACCTCGACGTCAGCACCGCAGCGCTCGCCGACGCCGCCGCGACCGTTCGGGTGAGCATCGACGAGCAGGTCGCGGGATCCCAGGAAGTCGCCGATGTCGTGCAAGCGCTGGAGAAGCAGTACGACGAGATCGTCGCCGGACGGGTCGGCGGCCTGGTTGCCGACGGCGCCCGGTTACCGACCGCTGATGAGATCGGCGCCGAGTTCGAGCAGTATCTCGCCGGCCAGCCGCCTCGGCCCGAAGATCCGGGTGCCTAGGCAGTTGGGTACTCGAACCCGCGGGCTGCACCGTCCGGCCGGTCGAACTTAAGCGTATTCCAGACAAGCGCGACATTGTCAGGGTCGGCGGGTAGACCTTGAGTCATGAGTGACACGAACCGCCCGAACCCATCCCCCGCCGGCGAGGGCGCCTCCCTCGACAATCTCGAACTCCGGCCCCTGCCCGGCAGCGAGCGCGCACCCGCACCGGGCGTCGAGGCTCGTGGCGCCGCGGTCTCGGCGGACTCGCACGTCGAGGCCACCCTCGTCCTTCGGCGCCGGGCCGAGGTACCGGACGAGGTGCTCGACTCGCACCTGGCTAGCTCAGAATTCGCCGCTAGCTACGGGGCAGATCCGGCCGATGTGGCGACCGTGGAACGCACCCTGACCGGGCTGGGTGTCGAGGTGGTCGAGTCAGATCCGGCGTCCCGACGTATCCGGATCGCTGGGACTGCCTCGCTGCTCGGGCGAATCTTCGGCACCGAACTGCAGACGGTGCGCAGCGGGCCAGCCGGCAGTCCGGTCACCCATCGCCAGCGCACCGGCCCGCTGAGCGTTCCCGTCCAACTCGACGGCATCGTCACGGCTGTGCTGGGCCTCGACGACCGGCCGCAGTCGCGCGCCCAGTTTCGAATCGCGCCGGCCGCCGCCGTGAGCACCAGCTTCACGCCGGTCGAGTTGGGCACCGTCTACCGCTTCCCGGACGGCACCGACGGCAGTGGCCAGACGATAGCGATCATCGAACTCGGTGGCGGCTTCGGCCAGGCCGACCTCGATGCCTACTTCGGCGGTCTGGGGCTCAGCACACCGAAGGTGACCGCCGTCGGGGTGGACGGCGGGTCCAACCAGCCCGGCCAGGACCCGAACGGCGCGGACGCCGAGGTGCTGCTCGACATCGAGGTCGCGGGGGCACTCGCGCCGGGCGCGAACTTCGTCGTCTATTTCGCACCCAACACCGACGCGGGCTTCCTCGATGCGCTCAGCCAGGCGTCGCATGCCTCGCCCGCACCGATCGCGATCAGTATCAGCTGGGGCCAGTCCGAGGACCAGTGGACCGGGCAGGCACGGATGGCCTTCGACCAGGCGCTGGTCGATGCGGCAGCCCTTGGCGTGACCGTCACCGTGGCGGCGGGTGACGATGGCAGCACCGACCGGCAGACCGACGGCCGGCCACACGTCGACTTCCCGGCATCGAGCCCGCATGCCCTGGCCTGCGGCGGCACCCGGCTGCAGGCCTCGGGGTCGTCCGGGACAGTCACCTCGGAGACGGTCTGGAACAACGGCGCCGGCCGGGGTGCCACCGGCGGTGGAGTGAGCACTGCCTTCGCACTTCCGGCGTGGCAGCAGAACATCGGCGTGCCGAGCCCATCCGGTCAGGCCGGCCGCGGCGTGCCCGATGTGTCAGCGGTAGCCGATCCGCAGACCGGCTACCGCGTCCGGGTGGATGGCACCGACACCGTGATCGGTGGCACCAGCGCGGTGTCGCCGCTGTGGGCCGCTCTGATCGCTCGGCTAGCGCAGGCCGGCGGCCGACGGTTCGGCCTGATCCAGCCCACGTTGTACC
The DNA here is from genome assembly GCA_030840285.1 of Pseudonocardiales bacterium. Lineage (GTDB taxonomy): Bacteria > Actinomycetota > Actinomycetes > Mycobacteriales > Jatrophihabitantaceae > Jatrophihabitans_A. Next base: position 3,499 of record JAVEES010000123.1, on the reverse strand, counting down.
GCGGGATTTCGGCAGGTTCCGTCGCCGCTGGTTTCCGTGACATCACCCAGGGCGACAACGGGGCATACCACGCCGCGACCGGCTGGGACGCCTGCACGGGATTGGGCGTTCCGGACGGGTCGGCGCTGGTCACAGCCCTCGACACCGCACCGGGCGCAGGCGGCGGGGCGAATCCCGGCTGACCTGCGCGGCCGGCCGAACGATCCGGCCCACCGCCGTCAGAGATCGATCAACACCTTTCCGACGATTCCTGATTCGACAGCTGCGTGCGCCTCGGCGGCTCGCCGCAGCGGAAAGTGATGCACCGGCAGGCCGGCATCGCTGCCGATCCGGATAGCCTCGTCGGCCAGCGCCTCGGTCACGCTGTCGATGGCCAGCATCTTGGCGCCCTCAGGCTCTGTGTAGACCAGGACGAACTGCCAGCGAGCATTGGGCGTCATCATCGGACGGATCGGCACGCTGACCTCATTGCCACCGTTGTTGGCGTAGACCGCGATCACCCCGAATGGCGCGATGACGGCGGCATCCAGACCGACGTTCTGCGCCGCTGCCACCTCGACGATGATGTCCACACCGTTGGGAGCGGCCGACCGGATAGCCTGCTCAGCGTCCTCGCTGCGATAGTTCACGACGTGATGGGCGCCCGCCGCACGGGCCAAATCGGCCTTCTCCGGACTGCTCACCGTGGTCACCACCTGCGCGCCGGCCCATCGAGCCAATTGGATCGCCGCGTTTCCCACCGCACCCGCTCCACCGGCTATCAGAACGGTCCTGCCGGCTAGCGCCGCGGGACGCAACCGGTCCGGACCATCCTCGGCGACCGTCAAGCAGCGATGCGCGGTGCGGTAAGGGATCCCGATGCACGCGCCGACGTCGAGCCCGATCCCCGGTGGCAGCCGGACGGCCTGCACCTCGGGGATCGTCACGTATTCCTGCGCCGTCCCATACGGACGCTGCCAGGCCGTATCCCAGAGCCAGACGTTCTCGCCGAAGCGGTCGGTATCCACTCCGGGCCCGACGCGGTCGATCACGCCGGAACCGTCCTGGTTGGGAACCACGAACTCGAAGGGCAACGCTCGACCGGGGCCCTCGCCGCGCCGCGACTTCCAGTCCGTCGGGTTCACGCCCGAGAAACTGACCCTGACCCGTACCTCCCCCGGCCCGGGCTCCGGCTCAGGTAGCTCCTCCAGCGTCAGCACTTCGGGGCCACCGGTCTCGCGGTAGACGATTGCTCTCACGTGTCCTCCGTCCGTCCTGCATCGAAATAGGTGGCGAAACGCGTCCATTCCGCGTTTCGGCGCCTATATCGCCATCGTATTTTGGCGGTTGGCAGCCCCTCTACTCCGGCGTAGCGTCTGCTCACGGCCGGTTCACCAGCCGCCCCGTTGCGCCCGCATCAGTCTGGGGGGACTTGATGACCGAGGCACCTCCATCAAGGATGTCCAGCTACGCGCTGCGCGGACGCGTGGTGACGATGAACGCCGCACGCACGGTCCTGCAGGACGGGATCATCTACGTCAGCGGCAATACCATCGTCGACGTCCGGCCGACCACTGCGGCTCGGCCGCGTCATTTCGCCTCGGTCACGCCGCAGCACACGCACGGGACGATCTACCCGGGCATGATCGAGCTGCACAACCACCTGCCCTACGGCGTGCTGCAGCTGTGGAAAGTGCCGAAGAAATATGGCAATCGCGATCAGTGGAGTGGCCCCTCGACGCCCGATTACCACCGGCTGGTCAGCGGCCCGATGGGCGTCCTGGGTCGCGACCCGGACGTGATTCCGGCGATCGTCAGGTACGTCGAGGTGCGCTGCCTGCTCGGCGGAACGACCACCAGCCAGGGGGTCGCGCTGGCCTCCAATGCGGGAATCATCAAGCACTTCAAGGGAATAGTGCGAAACGTCGAGTCGACCGGCGACCCGGCGCTACCACCCGCGGCGACCCACATCGCCGATGTCATAGCGGCGGACGCGGAGAGGTTCCACCAGCGGTTGTCCGGATCCCAGAAGCTCATCCTGCACCTGTCCGAAGGCACCGATGCCAGTGCGCACAAGCACTTTCTCGCCTTGCACTACGCGCCGGACAAGTGGGCGATCACGCCCAACCTGATCGGTATCCATTGCGTCGCGTTTACCCCCGAGGACTTCGCCACCTTCGCCGGTCTGGGCGGCAGCATGGTGTGGTCACCGCTGTCCAACCTGCTGCTCTACGGCGCGACCGCTGACATCGCTTCGGCCATCGCGGCGGGCGTGCCCGTTGCGCTCGGATCCGACTGGGCCCCCTCGGGTAGCAAGAACCTGCTGGGTGAGTTGAAGGTGGCGCGGCTGGCAGCTGCCGGGACCGCGATCTCTAGCCGCGACCTGCTGGCCATGGTGACGGTGAACCCGGCCAAGATGCTCGGCTGGGATGCGACTTTAGGCAGCCTGGACAAGGGTAAACGTGCCGACCTGGTGGTGGTTGGCGCAACTGGGGGCGACCCGTACGACACGCTCGTGGACGCCACAGAGGCCGACCTCGAGCTCGTGGTGATCGACGGCGTTGCCCGGTGCGGCTCGGCCCTTCGGATGAAGGCCGCCGGCTCGGCAGGCGGTGAGCGTCTCGAGGTCGCGGGCCGGACCCACATCGTCAACTTCACCGACGCCAGCGCCGACCCGCTGGTCGCCGGGGTGAGCGTTGCCGAATCGATCCGCCGGCTCAGCATCGCACTGCATGATCTTGGCGAACCGCAGGCGACCGGGCGGCAGCTCACCGCGGCCACGGCGCCGGCAGAAGGCCAGGTGTGGCTGGCACTCGAGGACGTACTCGACACCGGCCAATCCGTGCGTCCGCATCTGCCCTATCGCGGACGGGTCACCGAGCCAGACTTCCCTGCCCGGAACCTGCTCGCGGCCGGCCCGCCGCTGCCGCTGCCCTCCCTGCCGCTGGATCCGTTGACAGCCGTGGACAACCCGGGGTTCTACGAACTGCTCGGGACCGAGCGCAACCTGCCACCAGCGATCGCCGCAAGCCTTCTGGCGCTGGCTCCCCACTGATCCGACTCAGGAAGGTCCCCATGGCAGCAAGTACATTTTGCCCCGGATACCCGGCTCCCTACGATGCGCTGGTCGCGGACGCACCAGGCCAGCAGGTCTATCCGTCAGCCGACTTTCGCACCGAGTGGGGGCCGATCTTCCATCGTGGGCGCCTGGACGGCACCGCCCAGGTGCTCGTCCTGGGTCAGGACCCCGCCGTCGAAGAAACCATCACCAGGCGGATCCTGGTCGGCGTCGCCGGGCAGCGCACCCAGGGCCTGCTGGCCAAGATCGGCATCACCCAGAGCTACCTGCTGATCAACACCTTTCTGTACAGCGTGTCCAGCCAAGTCGGTGGGGATCACCACATCGCAGACGAGGCGATCGCTGCGTACCGCAATCGCTGGCTCGACGTGGCAACCGGCGCCAACCAGGTACGTGCGGTGATCACGCTCGGCACCCTGGCGATGAAGGCGTTCGCGCAGT
>JAVEES010000377.1 GCA_030840285.1 Pseudonocardiales bacterium | reverse complement strand
CACCCACCGGGACGACGCCGGTGCCGAGCGCGCGGGTCAGGGTCCCGGTGACCGTGACCGGATCGCCGTAGTAGGTCGAGGTCAGGTTGGTCGTCGCAGTGAGGTCCGGCGTGCACCGGGAGGCCGTTATCCCGAAACTGCTGCCGGCAAAGGCATTGAACGGGCCGACCGCAGTCGTCCTGCTCGCCAGCGTGAGGGGCGTTGCGGTGCTGATACTGACCGTCGCGCGCCCGTCGGCGCCCGTATTCGCGCCAGGCAGCCCGACCGGGTTCAAGCTGCCGGTCTGGCGGCTGAAGCTGACCGGGATGCCCATCACGGGTGAGCCGGTCGCGGCGTCCGTCACGGTGGCCACGACCGGCGTGCTGGCCGAGGTGCACACGCTTTGCGAGCTGCCTGACTGACCGGCCAGGCCGAAGGTGACGGCGAGATCGCGTTTCGCTCCACCCGTGTTGAACACCAGCGGGACGGTCACCGCTCTGCTCGCCTGCGCCGAATCCAGGACGGTCGCGGTGACCGTCGTGGTGCCGCTGGCCTTGGCGGGGCAGGTCACTGTGGTGGTCCTCGAGCTTGGCGCGCTGAAGACGCAGTCCGTGCGGCCCGACTTCCAGCGGATCGAGGTGACCGAATGGCCGTCGGGCAGGATCGGCGTGACCGTGGCTTGCGTGCCGATCCCTGGAATTGCCGGGTTGTTCACCGTCAGGGCCGCTCCGAGTTTCGTCGGGGGACCGACCACGCCGGACGCGCTGAAGGCCGCTGCGCCGGCCGGCGTGCCCAGGCCGGTCGGTCCGTCCCAACCGGCGCGTGCGGTGCACAGTGGACTGCCCCCGCAACTGCCGTTGGTTCCGACGGTGACGTCGTTCACGCTGTCGGAGTACTCGTAGGGATAGGTGTTCGGGTAGTCACCGGCGCCCGGTGTGCCGGCCAGGGCGTAGACCGCGGCGATGATCGGCGAGGACGCGCTGGTGCCACCGAGCACCATCCAGGAGCCGGCGTCGTATACCGCCACGCCGGTATTCGGATCGGCGACGGCAGAGACATCAGCGACTGCGCGGTTGGTGCAACCGGTGTTGACGAGGGTCTGGATCGCGGGCTTGCCCCACGCGCCGGAGCAGCCGCTGCCCGAGCCCGACCAGGTTGATTCGGCCCAGCCCCGGCTGGTGGCGGCGCGGGTCAGGCTGGTGCCACCGACAGCGGTCACGGTCGGCACGCTGGCCGGAAAGCTCACGCCGTAGCCGTTGTCGCCGGTGCTGGCCGTGATGGCGACACCGGGATGATCGAAGTGCGATCCCTGACTCGTGCTGTCACCCCCGCCGTAGCTGTTGGAGACGAACTTCGCTCCGAGCGCGACGGCGGTATCGACCGCGCTGCCCAGGTCGCTGGTGTAGTTCGTCCTCGCCTCGACGAGCAGGATGTTGCACTGCGGGCAGACTGCCGAGACCATCTCGACGTCCAGGGCGATCTCGGCTGCCCAGCCGGAGTTCGCGGCCGGCAGCGGGGACGCGGCGCCGGCCTGATTCACCTTGCGGAAGCAGCTGTTCAGGGTGGTGCAGGCCGGCAACCCGTACTGGGCCCGGTACACCGCGAGGTCGCTCTCGACCGTCGGGCTGTCGAAGGCATCGACCAGCGCGACGGTCTGGCCGCTGCCGCCGTTCGGGTCCAGCTGGTAGGCGGCTGCCAGGTCGGACGGTCCGTAGCCGCGCGGTGTCACGTTCGGGACGACGCCCGCGTTGGCGTGTGCGCTCAGGCCGGCCGGTTCGCTGGCATCGGTCTTGCGGATGGCGAGGCACCGCAGGTAGCCGGGAGCAGGCGTCCCGCAGACGTCCTGGCTGGTCGACGTGGTGGCCGAACCGCCGGTGAGGGGCAGGGGAGCGGCAGCGGCGCCGCCGCCGAAGGTCCCAGCGACCAGCAAGGTGACCGTGACAGCAGCCGACAAGGCTGCTGACCGGCCTGCTGACAGGCGTGGTGACCAGCGCGCTGACCGGCCTGGTGACAGGTCTGGTGACAACAAGCCGCGCACCCGAAAAAGACTGCTCATCCCGACTCCATTCGCTGAGCAAGCCGCCGATCCGTGGCGACTTAACGTCAATTTAGCAAATCCTGATCACCCTCTGCAACGTGTTTGGTTACGGTTCGTAGCAATTGCGTCGGCGAAGACGTCTCGGTCCTACGTATGTCAATTGGAACTCCGGTCTGCAAGCATGATCACCGTGCAGGGTGACGCGGCGTTGGAGACCGGCGCTCTGCCGCGCCTGCGCGAGCCCGAGAATGACGCGCGATTGGCCGCCGATCACAAGCTGGAGGCAGCCAGCGCCCGGCTGGATGCCGCTCACGACGAGGCACAGTCGCTCATTCGGGACGCCGCCGAGCAGGCGATGTTGATCGCCTCCGCGGCCGAGGAATCCGCGGACGCGGTTCTGGATGAGGCGCGGGCCGAGGCCGAGGAGCTGACCAGCGCGGCCCGCGCGACGGCGCGCGCGCTGCGTGAGCAGGCCGAGGAAGTGATGGCTGGTGCGCTGCGGGCTGCCGACGAGCTGCGTCGCACGGTCGAGGCAGAACTGGCCGGCCTTCGTGATGCCGCCGAGCAGGCAAGCAGGCAGCGGCAGCACGAATTGGCCGAGCAGCTGGCATCCGCGCAAGAAGCTGCCGACGAGCAGGCGGCGCGGACCCGGCGAGCGGCCGAGGAGAGAGCCGCGGAGACTCTCGCCGCCGCGGCTGCTGAGCTAGCTGCCGCCGAGGCCCAAGCCGTCCACGTCCTCGACGAGGCGAGTGAGCAGGCACGGGCGTTGCTCGAGCAGACCAGGGCCGATGCCGAGCGCGAGCTGGCGGCCACCGCCGAGCAGACCGCCTGGGCAGAGCAGGCGATCGCCGAGCTCAACCAGGCTGCCGTGATCGATGCCAAGCGAATCCAGGCATCGGCGCACGCCCAGGCTGGCGACGTCGCCCGCCGTTCCCGCGTGCGGGTCAACGAGATCCTCTGGGCGGCGACCGAGAAACTGCGGGTGCGGACCTCGGCGGCTGAAGCCGACGCCCTCGAGCTGAACCGCCAGGCCGAGGCAGAACTCGATCGGGCCCGTTCGGATGCGATCCAGATCCGCGAGCAGGCCACCGAGCAGGCCGCGGGGACGGTGGCCGAGGCGACGGAGGCCGCGAACCTGCTCGCCGCTCGAGCCGAGCGCCGGCTGGCCGAGGCCGAATCGGGAGCCCGGGCCGTCCGCGAGCAGGTCGCCGAGCAACTGACCCGGTCCCAGCGAGAAGCGCACGCGCTGCGCCGGGACGCGCGGCAGGAAGCGACCACGATGGTGTCCCAAGCCCGGGCCGAGGCGGACGGTCTGCGCGCGGCAGCTCGCACCGCGCTGGCCGAGGCCCGAGCGGAGGTCGCCACGCTGACCGAGCGCCGCCGCGCCATCGCCAAGGAATTGGGCAGCCTGTCCGGCGTCATCGACGCACTCGCCGTGGATGAGGCCGAAACCAGCCCGTCCCAGCACGTCCCGACTGACAGCAGCACCCTTCAACGGCCGCAGCCGGAAGAACCCGCGCCCGAAACCGAGCACCGATCACCTTTCCAACTCGACGAGATGATGAGACCCGAATGAGTGACAACGCACCCACTTTCCGCACCGTCATGCGCGGTTACGAGCCGAGCGAGGTCGACCGCCGCATCGCGGAACTGTCGGCTGCCGTGGCCGCCGCGCGCCAGCAGTCGGCCGGGTTGGCACGACAGGTTGCCGAGCTGACGGCGGTGGCCGATCAGGCTGCCAGGCAACCGCAGGCTGCGCCGGTCGAAGCGAGCTTCGGACACTTCGGTGAGCGGATCGGAAAGATCCTCACCCTGGCGCAGGAGGAGGCGGACGAGCTGACCAGGGCAGCCGCGGAGCACGTTCGCTCCCAGCTTGCCGAGGTGGAGCAGGCCACCGCTCGCAGCCGTGCCGAAGCGGATCAGTACGCGGCGGAAACCCGAACCGTCGCCGAGCGCGAGGCCGCACGGATCGTCGAGCAGGCCAAGCGCACCGCGGACCAGCTGCTGGACGAGGCAGATCGGCAGGCCAGCACGCGCCGCGAGGAAGCTGAAGCGGTCTATGAACACCAGCGCGCTCTTGCCGCAGAGGCCGCCGCGGACTTCGAGCAGACCCTGGCCGCCCGCCGGACGAAGGCAGAGCAGGATTTTCGTGCTCGCACCGTGCAGGGTGAGCACCAACTCTCAGCCGCTCAGCAGCACGTTGCCCAGCTCAAGGCGCAGAGCGAGCGGGCCGCGACCGAGGCGGCCCGCAAGGCGGCGACCATGGTGGAGGATGCCG
>JAVEES010000330.1 GCA_030840285.1 Pseudonocardiales bacterium | reverse complement strand
CGAAGGCCGCGGCTGGAAGCTGGCCGGGGTGACATCCGACACGGCACTGGCCGCCTATCTGGTTCGGCCCGGACAGCGCAGCTTCGCGCTGGACGATCTGTCCTTGCGGTATCTCAAGCGTGAGCTGCGTGCGGATAACCCTGAGCAGCAACAGCTTTCGCTGCTCGACGACGGCGACGGTGTCGATGACCAGGCCGTCCAGACGGTGCTCCTACGCGCCAGTGCGGTGATGGATCTCGCTGATGCACTGGATGAGGAGCTGGCCCGTATCGACTCGTCGTCGCTGCTGGGCAACATGGAGCTGCCGGTGCAGCGGGCCCTTGCCCAGATGGAAACCGCGGGCATCGCCGTGGACCTCGGGCTGCTTTCGGAGCTGCAGAGCGAGTTCGCGGGCCAGATACGCGACGCCGCCGAGGCCGCGTATGCCGTGATCGGCAAGCAGATCAACCTCGGGTCGCCCAAGCAGCTGCAGGTGGTGCTGTTCGACGAGCTGGAGATGCCGAAGACCAAACGCACCAAGACCGGCTACACCACCGACGCCGATGCGCTGCAAGGGTTATTCGACAAGACCGGGCACCCGTTCCTGCAGCACATGCTGGCGCATCGCGACGCCACCCGGCTCAAGGTCACCGTAGACGGGCTGCTCAATTCTCTCGCCTCCGACGACCGGATCCATACGACGTTCAACCAGACCATCGCCGCCACCGGCCGGCTGTCGTCGACCGAGCCGAACCTGCAGAACATTCCGATTCGTACTGAGGCGGGCCGGCGGATCCGTGATGCGTTCATTGTCGGCAAGGGTTACGACGAGCTGATGACGGCGGACTACAGCCAGATCGAGATGCGCATCATGGCGCACCTGTCGAAGGACGACGGGCTGATCGAGGCATTCCGCACTGGCGAGGACCTGCACTCGTTCGTGGCGTCGCGGGCATTTTCGGTGCCGATCGAGGAGGTCACCGCGGAACTGCGGCGACGGGTGAAGGCAATGTCCTACGGGCTCGCCTACGGACTGTCCGCCTACGGCTTGGCCGCCCAGCTCAAAATCTCCACCGAGGAAGCCAAGGTGCAGATGGAGCAGTACTTCGACCGGTTCGGCGGGGTGCGTGAGTACCTCCGCGATGTCGTCGACCAGGCGCGCAAGGACGGCTACACGTCGACGGTATTCGGCAGGCGGCGCTACCTGCCCGAGCTGGACAGCAGTAATCGCAACGTGCGCGAGGCCGCCGAGCGTGCGGCGCTGAATGCGCCGATCCAGGGCAGCGCGGCCGACATCATCAAGGTCGCGATGATCAATGTCGACCAGGCGATCGAGGACGCCGGGCTGAAGTCAAGGATGCTGCTGCAGGTGCACGACGAGCTGTTGTTCGAGGTCGCGCCTGGCGAGCGCGATGCCCTCGAGGCGCTGGTTCGTGAGCAGATGGGCAACGCCTATCCACTCGACGTGCCGCTCGAGGTCAGCGTCGGCTACGGCCGGAGCTGGGACTCGGCCGCGCACTAGGGCGCGCGGTACCCGGCCAGCTGCTGCAGCGCAGGCGCGGCCGCCCGTGCCGCGGCGACCTCGTTCACTTCCTCCTGCTGTAGCGCGTAAACGCGCTGGTCGCCGAAGCCCCTGTCGATTCGGTCCCGCACGTAGGCCAGCTCGACCACCTGCGCGGCGAAGTTCTTGACCGACTTTGCGGCGGGCTTCCCGCCGAACTGCTTCGCGGCCCCGATCGCCGCCTTCCGATTGCGGAGCGAGCCCAGCCAGGTGGCCTCGTTGGGAGCGACAAGGCCGGCCGCCACCATGCCAGGCAGCTTCTCTGCGACGACTCGCTGCTCCCGGCGTCTGCTGGTGACGCCGAGCGCGATCACCAGCACGAACACCGGGATCATCCCGAACAGGTAGGTCAGGAAGTACGCCTCGACGCTGAGCAGCGACGAGCCATTCCACAGCCCGTGCATGATCACCGCGCCGGCGTAGCCGAGCAGGACGCAGAGCACCTTGGCGGCAGAACTGCGCTGCTGCAGCGCGAAGTACACGCCGATGCCGAACATCGTGGTGAACAGCGAGTGGGCGAACGGCCCCATGATCAGCCGTAGCGCGGCGGTCGCCAGGGACTCGGAAACAGACCCGCCGCCGCCGATGTAGAGGATGTCCTCCAGCCAGGCGAAGCCCGCGCCGACGAGCCCGGCGTAGACCAGGCAGTCGGTGAGCGAGTTCAGCTCGTTGCGGCGCCTGCCTGTCATCATGACCAGCAGGAACAGTCCCTTGGCGGCCTCCTCGGTGAGCGGCGCGCCGAGCACGACGGACCAGGGGCTGACGGTGTCCGGGTGGCCCGGGTTGATCGCCGCTTCGAGGGTCAGCTGCAGGACCGTCGAGATGACGACCGCGACGGATGCTCCCCAGAGGAACGCCAGGATCAGCAGCCGGGGCGGCTCGGGTTCCCACCTGTCGAGCCACAGATAGGCGAGCACGACGATCGTCATCGCCAGGCTGGACAGCGTGAAGCCGATACCGGTGCCGACGGGGTTGGCCGCGGTCAGCCCGATCACGATCAGCCCGGTTATGGTGCCGAGGAGGATGATCACGCCGATCGGCGCCCCAACCTTGCGGATTCTTCGGGGCAGCCCGGGATAGGTCACCAAAGCAGGTTAATCGTCGATGCGGCTGATCATGATCGACCAGCTGAGGAGACCGAGTTTGTCCAGCATGTACACAGTCGAGTAACCTCGACGGGGTACCCGTCTGTGCACGATCGCGGGTGCGGAGCATTATGTCGGCGCTCGCGCCGAGCCAATAACTCGTGTCCCTTAGTCCCTACGACCCAACCTGTCCGGAGCAACCCACCACATGCCAAGTCCCTCCGTCACCTCGCCGCAAGTAGCCCTTAACGACATCGGC
>JAVEES010000114.1 GCA_030840285.1 Pseudonocardiales bacterium | reverse complement strand
ATCGTGAGCACCGGTGAGCAGACCTATCGGATCCCCGCGGTCGGCGGTACCAACCACGCGAGATATCTGCTGCGCAGGGTGGCCGCGACGCCGAGAGCATCCCGCAGCGATCCCGGCCAGCTGGCGGCCGCATTGGAGCTGGTCCGCCGCCCCCCTCGGCGCCGCGGCATGGTCACGGTGATCTCGGACTTCCTGGGCGAGACGGATTGGGAACGCCCGCTGCGGGGACTCGGCGAACGCCACGAACTCCTCGGCATCGAGATCGTCGACCCGCGCGAGATGGACCTGCCGGCGGTCGGGCTGGTCACCTTCGCTGACCCCGAGTCCGGCGAGCAGCTCGAGGTGCAGACCTCAGATGCCCAGCTGCGCTACCGCTATGCCACCGCCGCTCGGGAGCAACGCGATCAGATCGCGTCGATGCTTCGCAGGGCCGGTGCGGACCACCTGCAGCTGCGCACCGACTCCGATTGGCTCTCTGACATCGCCAGATTCGTCATCACCCGGCGGCGCGGGGTCGGCGTGCGTCCGCCGTCGCGAGCCGGCATGGTGGGAGTGCACTGATGCATTTCGCTTCACCGTCCTGGCTGTTCGTGTTGCTCGCGGTCGCCGCTGTGGGGATCGGCTACCTGCTCGTCCAGTTGCGCCGCCGAAAGTTCATCGCGCGGTTCAGCAACACCTCGCTGTTGGCCAGCGTGGTGCCCCGTCGGCCTGGCTGGCGGCGGCATCTGACCTTCGCCCTCTTGCTGCTCGCCTTGACGATCCTGTCGCTTGGTGTTGCCCGTCCGACCGCGGCCGTCCGAATACCGCAGGAAAAGGCGACGGTGATGCTGGCCATCGACGTGTCGCTGTCCATGCAGGCCACCGATGTGCTGCCCGACCGGCTCGATGCCGCCAAGCAGGCCGCCGTGCAGTTCGCCGGCCTGCTGCCCAAGCGCATCAATCTCGGCCTGGTGAAGTTCGGGCGCAACGGCAGCGTGCTCGTCCCGCCCACCCTGGATCGCGACGCCTTCAAGCGAGCCGTCGGCGGCCTGCAACTCGAGCCGTATACCGCTATCGGCGAGGGCGTTTTCTCGTGCCTGGACGCGCTGAAGACGTTCGGCCAGTCCAGCACCGCGACGGGGGACAAGCCCGCACCGGCCCGCATCGTGCTGCTGTCCGACGGCTACAACACCATCGGCCGTACTCCTGCCGAGGCCGCGGCTGCTGCCAAGAAGGCCAACACCCCGGTCTCGACGATTGCGTTCGGGACGGACACCGGAACTGTGACCGTAGAGGGTCAGACAACCCTGGTCCCTGCCGACAAGACCACCCTGAAGGGCCTGGCACAGACCACCGGCGGTACGTTCCACACCGCGGCCTCAGCCTCGGAACTCGCCTCGGTGTACAAGGACATCGGCTCTCAGATCGGTTACACAACAGCCCAGCGCGACATCAGCTGGCGGTTCATGATCGCCGGTCTGCTGGCCGCGCTGGCCGCCGGAGCGGTGTCCTTGCTCTGGTCCGGACGCCTTACCTAGGCGCGCTTTCACACGCATTGGGCGTTAGGTGTCTGGCGTTTGGTGTCTGGCGTTTGATGTCTGACTTTGGTCTCTGGCGCTTGGTGTCTGGCGTTTGGTGTTGGCTTTGGGTATTCGGCGTCAGGCGTTCGGGTCGAGGTACAGCTTGCCGGTGGTGCCGCGTGACAGGAGTGCCCGGTGGGCGTCCGCGACGGTGTCCAAGGTGTACCTACCACCGATGACCGGCTGCAGATCGCCTTTGTCGATCAGCTGGAACAGGTCGGTGATGGCGGCGGCCAGCTTCGCAGGCTGGCGGGCGATGTGTGCCAGCCAGAAGCCGATCACCGCGGTGCTGCGTGCCATCAGGGCCGCGGGAACTACCGGTTGCGGAGAGTGCCGGCCCGCCATCCCGTAGACGGCGAGGCGACCCAACGGGGCCAGCGCGGCCAGGCTCTGGTCAAAGACCCGCCCGCCCGTCATCTCCAGCACGATGTCGACTCCGCGACCGCCGTTGGCCTCTCGCAACGCACCAGTCAGATCCTCGGCTCGCGAGTCCACCACCGCGTCGGCGCCAAGGCTGATCGCCAGTTCGCGCTTCTCAGGTGATGACGCCGTGCCGATAACCCGTCCGGCACCCCACAGCCTTGCCAGTTGCACCGCGATCGTGCCCACACCGCCGGCCGCCGCGTGCACCACGACGGTCTCGCCGGCCTGCAGGTGCGTGCTGGTCCTCAACAGGTGCCAGGCGCTCGCGCCCTGCACCAGACAGGCCAGCGCTGCCGCGTCGTCCACGCCGTCCGGGACGGGCATGGCCAGCTTCGGGTTCAGGCGCGCTCGCTGGGCGTAACCGCCGCTGTCCACGAAGGCAAGCGCGCGCCGACCGTCCGGCAGGCTCACGACAACTTCGCCGCCCGGAATCAGCGGCAAGCTCTGCTTGGCGAGGTAGGAATCCTCGGTCGCGTGGGTGTCGGCGTAGTTGATACCTGCCGCCCGGACATCGGCCACGATCTGCCCGTCAGCTGCGACCGGATCGGGCAGCTCCACGACTCGCAGAACCTCTGGACCACCGAATGACGTGATCTGTACAGCGCGCATCAGCCACACAGTACCGACCGGTAATAGGTGGTTCCTACGCCCCGGTAACACCGGCTCGGCTCGCTGATCCGCTAGCGTGACGCCCGTGAGTCGATCAGTGCTGGTAACCGGCGGCAATCGCGGCATCGGGCTTTCCATCGCGCAGGCTTTCGCCGCCGCGGGGGACAAGGTCGCCATCACCCATCGAGGTAGCGGCGCGCCGGACGGGCTGTTCGGCGTCCAGTGCGACGTCACCGACAGCGCGCAGGTGGATGCCGCCTTCACTGCCGTCGAGCTGGAACAAGGGCCCGTCGAGATCCTGGTGGCCAACGCCGGAATCACCGATGACACCTTGCTGATGCGGATGAGCGAGGACTCCTTCACCAGGGTTGTCGACGCCAACCTGACCGGCGCCTACCGGGTGGCCAAGCGCGCGACGGCCGGGATGTTGAAGGCCCGCCGCGGACGGATGATCTTCATCTCCTCGGTGGTCGCGTTCGCCGGGGCCCCGGGGCAGGCCAACTACGCGGCGAGCAAGGCCGGCCTGGTGGGACTCGCACGCTCGATCGCGCGCGAACTCGGCAGCCGCAACATCACCGCGAACGTCGTCGCACCGGGCTTCATCGAGACCGACATGACGGCAGAGATCACCGAGGCTCGCCGCAAAGAGATCCTTGGCAGCGTCCCCCTCAAGCGGTACGGCGCCGTGGATGAGATCGCGGCTGCAGTGCGCTTCCTCGCATCGGAGGAGGCCGCCTACATCAGCGGTGTCGTGCTGCCGGTCGACGGCGGCCTGGCCATGGGTATCTGAAAGTCATCGAGAGAGCGGACGACATGGGACTTCTTGACGGCAAGCGACTGCTCATCACCGGTGTCATCACCGATGCCTCGATCGCCTTCTCGGTGGCGAGGATCGCCCAGGAACAGGGTGCCGAGGTCGTCCTCACCGGCTTCGGGCGGATGTCGCTGGTGGAGCGGGTTGCCAAACGGCTGCCCAAGCCCGCGCCGGTGGTGGAACTCGACGTGACCGATCCTGATCACCTGGCAGGGCTGGCCGACTCCGTCCGGGAGCACGTCGACGGGCTGGACGGAGTGCTGCACTCGATCG
>JAVEES010000282.1 GCA_030840285.1 Pseudonocardiales bacterium | reverse complement strand
GCCCGGCTTGGGCGCTCGGCGTGGTCAGCAGCGCGAATCCTGCCGCGGCGCTTGCCGCGGATCCGACGAAGACGAACGGCAGCTCCTGCCGCGATTCGTGCCAGGTGGGTACCGCGGTATCGGCGATGAGTGCGGCGGTGTACGAGGCGACGCCGGAGCCGAGCAGCGCGGCTCCGAGGCCTGCGGCCCGACCGAGCCGGGGCAGCCGGTGCGAGACGTCGCAGATCGCGGTGGTCGCGGCCAGCGGGCCGTAGCCGGCCAGCAGCCAGGAGCCCACGCTCATCGGCGATGTCGGCTTGGCAACCCGCAGCATGTTGTAGAAGCGCGACGGCTTGCCCAGGTCATGGACGAGCGCGACCGCTGACAGCGAGATTGCTCCCAGCGCGCCCAGCTTGGCCGAGCGAGCCAGCTGTGGCCGGCCGGTCAGGTCGCTTCCGGCGGCGAGGATGGACGAGGCACCGGCCAGCCCGCCGAGGAACAGGTAGCCGGCAATGTCACGAGCCTCCCAGCTCGGCTCCTTGAGGATCGGCCGGCCGTAATAAGAAAGGGCGGCGGGCCGGTCGCGATGTCGGCGGCTCATCTCTTCCTGCCCTTCCTGCCCACAAAGGTCGAAGCCAGGCCGGCGAGCAGAGTTACGGCCGCCAACGCGGTGTGCTGCCACATCTGCGGCAGGTCCCGGGTCGTGACCACCGGAGCCGGTGGCAGGCCGTAGGTCTCGGGCTCATCGAGCAGCAAGAAGAACGCGCCGTTACCGCCGACGCCGTCATCGGGGGACTCGCCGTAGAGCCGAGCGTCGTGTAGACCCTGCGCATGCAAGGCATCCACCCGCTCGTTCGCTCGCTGTCGAAGTTCGTCCAACTCCCCGAACTGGATCGATTTGGTCGGGCAGGCATGTGCGCAGGCAGGTTCCTGGCCGGAGCCGATCCGGTCGTAACACAAGGTGCATTTAAAGACCCGGCCATCGCCCTCCCGCTTCTCCAGCACCCCGTAGGGGCACGCCGAGACGCAGTAGCCGCAGCCGTTGCAGACGTCCTGCTGGACGACCACGGTGTCGAACTCGGTGCGAAAGAGCGCGCCGGTCGGGCAGACGTCCAGGCAGGCAGCATTCGTGCAGTGCTTGCAGACGTCGGAGGACATCAGCCAGCGCAGCTCGCCGGCCGCTTCTTTCTCGATGAAGGCAACGTGGCGCCACGAATTCGCGCCGAGTTCCTCGGTGTTGTCAAAGGACATTCCGGTGAGTTCGAGCGGCCCGTCGGCGGGAATCGCATTCCACTCCTTGCAGGCAACCTCGCAGGCCTTGCAACCGATACAGACGCTGGTATCGGTGAAGAAACCCATTCGCGGCATGCCGAGATTCGTGACGGTCATCGCGTGCGGACCTCCATTCCGGTTCGTTCGTCGATGCCGGCCCTGCGCCGGTATTCGGCTACCAGCTCGTTCAGCCGGGCGCCAGTCGGTCGCCGTCCCGCGCGGATATCCACGGTCAGTGCCTTCACCTCCTGGATGTGGACGTTGGGGTCAAGCGCGATCGATGAGAGCTCGTTCATCGCATCTCCGGTGCTGAGCCCATTTGGCCCCCAGTGGTAAGGCATTCCGATCTGGTGCACCACCCGTCCCTGGACCGTCAGCGGCACCATCCGGTCCGTTACCAGAACCCTGGCCTCCACCGCGCCCCTCGCGCTCAGGATCGTGGCCCACCCGTTGTTGGTCAGGTGGCGAAGGGCGGCTAGCTCGGGGGAGACCTCGCAGAAGAAGCTCGGCTGCAGTTCGCTTAGGTATGGAAGCCAGCGACTCATGCCGCCGGCGGTGAAGTGCTCGGTCAGACGATAGGTCGTGAGATTGAATGGATAGACCTCGGCGCCCGGCTCGCGGCCGCTGGGGTGATAGCGATTGTGCTCGCGGGAGAAAACCTTGCGGACCGGGTTTCGCTGCTGGCGGTAGAGCGCATTGTCGAACGGAGATTCCTGCGGTTCGTAGTGGGTCGGCAGCGGGCCATCGACGAGGCCGGCAGGGGCATACAGCCACCCTTTGCCGTCGGCCTGCATGATGAACGGATCGATGCCCGAGATCGCCTCCGGCCCCCGCGCATCCTCAGGGGGCCGATGGTCGGGGTGCTTGGTCGGCTGGAAATCGGGAACGTCGCTACCGACCCACTTGCCGTCCTGCTCGCTCCACCAGATCAGCCTCTTCCGGTCGCTCCAGGGCTGGCCGGACGGGTCCGCCGAGGCCCGGTTGTAGAGTTCGCGCCGGTTGGCGGGCCATGCCCAGCCCCACTCGAGCGAGGATGTCTCCTGCTGCGTATGAGGTTTGCGCCGGGCGGTCTGGTTGACACCGTCGGCGTAGCAACCTGCATAGATCCAGCAACCGCAGGTCGTCGAGCCGTCGTCGCGCAGTTCCTCGTATGAGGTGACCGGCTCTCCGGCGGCGTTGCGGCCGTTGATCTCGGCCAGTACCGCCTCAGCGCTGGGATCCTCGAACTCGCCCTCCGTCGGATAGTCCCAGGTGAGATCGAGAACTGGGCGGTCCATCTCATCGTCCGAACCGGCCAGCTTCTGTCTGATGATCTTTCCCAGGTGATACATGAACCACATGTCGCTGCGTTGGTCGCCGACCGGCTCGACCGCCTTGTGATGCCACTGGAGCAGCCTGTTGGTGTTGGTGAAACTGCCGCTCTTCTCGGTGTGCGACGCGGCGGGGAAGAAGAAGACCTCGGTCGCGATGTCTTCGGTACGCAGTTCGCCGCTGGCTATCTCACGGCTCTCCTGCCACCACGTCGCACTTTCGATGAGTGAGAAATCGCGGACGACAAGCCAATCCAGGCAGGCCATTCCACGTCGCTGCATGCTGGCATTGGCCGATCCGACCGCGGGGTTCTCGCCCATCAGAAAGTAGCCCTTGCAGACTCCGTCGAGCTGGGCCTGCACGGTCTCGTAGGTGCTGTGACTGCCCGTGATGCGCGGCAGGTAATCGAAGCAGAAGTCGTTGTCCGGCGTGGCCGCCTCGCCCCACCATGCCTTGAGCAGGCTGACCAGATAGTCGCGGAGGTTGGCCCAATAACCCTGATCGGCGGAATCGGATTCCACGAAACTGGCCAGATCGTCGTGCTGGTGAGCGTGCGGCATCGGGATGTATCCCGGCAACAGATCGAACAGCGTCGGAATATCGCTGGACCCTTGGATGCTGGCATGTCCTCGTAGCGCCATGATGCCGCCGCCGGGGCGACCGATGTTACCCAACAGCAATTGCAGGATGCTAGCGGCGCGAATGTACTGAGTTCCGACCGTGTGCTGCGTCCAGCCGACCGCATAGGCGAAGGCCGAAGTGCGCTCGCGGCCTGAATTGGCAACGAGCGTCTGAGCCACTTTCAGGAAGAGTTCCTGGGGCACGCCGCAACTCTGCTCGACCGCTTCGGCGGTGTATCGCGAGTAGTGCCGTTTCAGGATCTGGAAGACGCACCGCGGATCCTGCAGCGTCTCATCGCGCCGCCAGCCACCGCGCAATGCGGGCCCACCTGAGCCGTGCGACTGCGCGTGAGAGTCCTCGGCCACCGACTCGTGATGCCCCGAATCGCCGGAGCGCTGGTCGCGTTGGCCGGATGCCGCGGCCGCGCCGCCACCCTCGTACTGCCAGCTCGCCGGGTCATAGATCCCGGCGTCGGGGTCCAGGCCCGAGAACAGACCCTCCAGGTCTTCGGTATCGCGGAAGTCCTCGGCGACGATGGTGGCCGCATTCGTGTAATTGACGACGTAATCAGCGAAGTAGGCGTCGTTGGAGAGTACGTAGTTGATCAAGCCACCGAGCCAGACGATGTCGGTGCCAGCCCTCAATGGCACGAAGATATCGGCCATCGCGCTGGTGCGGGAGAACCTGGGATCGACGTGGATTATCGTCGCGCCGCGGGCCTTTGCCTCCATCACCCATTGAAAGCCGACCGGGTGTGCCTCGGCGAAGTTCGAGCCCTCGATGATGATGCAGTCCGAGTGCTGAAGGTTCTGCAGGTAGGTCGTGGAGCCGCCACGTCCGAAGGACGTACCCAGCCCTGAGACCGTCGAGCTGTGACAGACCCGGGCCTGGTTTTCCACCTGCACGACGCCTAATGAGGTGAGCAGCTTCTTGATCAGGTAGTTCTCTTCGTTGTCCAGCGTGGCGCCGCCGAGGCTCGCGATGCCCAGCGTGCGACGAGTGCGCCTACCGTCGGACTCCCATTCCCAGCTGTCGCGCCGGGTCGCGATCACCCGGTCGGCGACCATTTGCATGGCCGTGTCGAGGTCGAGCGGCAGCCACTGGGTACCGTACGGCGGGCGGTACAGCACCCGTTGCTCCCGAGCCGATCCGGTCGTCAGCTGCAGCGTCGCCGACCCTTTCGGGCACAACCGGCCGCGGCTGATGGGCGAATCCGGGTCACCTTCGATCTGGACGACACGGCCGTCCTTGACGTAGACGTTCTGCGCGCACCCCACGGCGCAGTACGGGCAGATCGACTTCACCACCGAATCGGCAGTCGCCGTTCGCGGCTGCAGGGCGGCTGTGGTGCGGGATTTCACGGCCGAGCCGCGACCGGTTCGGTCGTGGCCGAGCAACTGGCGAAGTACCGGCCAGGGCAGCGCGTCGGTCACCGTCGTCAGAGGCCTGCGGCGTTCGGTCATCTCGATGGATTCCTCGCTGACAGTGACGATGACGGGGGATCGCGGTCCCACCGCCTGTGCCGGAGCTGTCTGCTGAGCCGTTTTCGACGTTAGCGCAACGACAATGGGAGTGAAAGGGATTGCGGGCTAGGAGTCCGCTGAGGCAGCCCACCAACCAGATTCCGCCCAGTCCCGCTCCCGCGCCTTTCGTTGATCAACTCGCGTTTCGTGTCGCTATCGCAGCACCGAACGCGAGTTGATCACGGGTTAACGCGAGGGATTGACAACGTATACCGATATGGGTATACGATTTGCCTGTGGCACGAGCAGCGACGACGGCGGATGCGTTCAATGCGATAGCGGAGCCGCGGAGGCGCGAGATTCTCGACCTACTTATCGGCGGTGAGCGCCCCGTGAACGACCTGGTCGGGCAGCTCGGACTGCCCCAGCCGCTGGTGTCCAAACACCTGAGGGTGCTCAGGACGGTGGGCCTGGTCGACGTCCGCGATGAGGGCCGGCAGCGGCTGTATCGGCTTAACGCGCAACCTCTCCAACCCGTCCACGAGTGGGTGAGGAACTACCAGCAGTCCTGGACGCAGCGCTTCGAACTGTTGGATGCCGTTCTGGAAGAGCTCAAGGAGAAGGAGCAAGGCGATGACGAATGTGACGACTAGCCGGTCGGCAGTGGTGACGTTGCCGACGCACAATCAGATCCTGATCACCCGGGAGTTCGCCGCACCGAAGCACCTCGTGTACAGGGCATGGACGACGCCCGAGCTCATCAAGCGGTGGTGGGGCGGGGATCGGGGTGAGGTCACGAGTGCCGAAGTAGACCTGCGCGTCGGCGGCACCTGGCGATACGTGATGACGGCGCATGGTGGCTTCGAGGTCGCCTTCCACGGTGAGTTCCGGGAGATCGCGGACAACGAGCGCATCGTCTCGACCGAGGTCTATGAGGGCATGCCCGAGGCAGCGCCCGCGCTGACGACCGTGGCGTTCACCGAACAGGGTGGCCGCACGACCCTGAGCCAACTCATGCAACTTGATAGCCAGGAGGTACGGGACGCGATCATCGCCTCCGGCATGGAAGGCGGCATGCAAGAGGCGATGGATCACCTCGAGCACGTCGCGGTCTCGCTTCTCAGCCACTAGCTCGCTGACCCAACGCGCGCCTCAGCCAGCTCGCTGATCAACTCGCGTCTGATGTCGCTATCGCAGCACGAAACGCGAGTTGATCACCAAAGGCACTAGGCGGTGGCGGCGCGCTCGATCCTGAGCACGATCGCCTTCGAGGTCGGCGTCCCGCTGCGGTCGGCCTGGCTGTCCAGCGGCACCAGCGGGTTGGTCTCAGGGAAATACGCCGCCGCGCAGCCACGCGCGATCGGGAACGACACGATCCGAAAACCGTCGACGTGCCGGTCGATTCCGTCGGACCATTCCGAATGCAGGTCGACCTGCTCGCCGTCGACGAATCCGAGCGTGGCCAGATCCTCGGAGTTCACGAACACCACGCGGCGGCCACGGTGGATGCCGCGATATCGGTCGTCCAGGCCGTAGATCGTGGTGTTGTACTGATCATGCGACCGGACGGTCTGAAGCAGTAGCCGCCCCGGTGGCACCTTGGGCCACTCGAGCTCGTTGACAGTGAGTTCGCACAGGCCGCTCTTGGTCGGGAACGTCCTTGAGTCGCGCGGCCCGTGTGGCAGCACGAAACCGCCCTTCTCGCGAATCCGGACGTTGTAGTCGTCGCAGCCGGGAACGGTCCGCGAGATGTGCTCACGGATGTTGTCGTAGTCATCGATCATGGCCTGCCAGTCGATCGGCTTGGACTCGCCCAGCGTCCGGTGCGCAACGCCGCAGACGATCGCCACCTCGCTCAGCAGGGATTCCGAGGCAGGCGGCAGGGGGCCGTGTGAGGCATGGACGGCGCAGACGGTGTCCTCGACGCTGACGAACTGGGCCCCGCTGGCCTGTACGTCGACCTCGGTACGTCCCAGCGTCGGCAGGATCAGAGCCTGCTCGCCGCACACGGCGTGCGAGTGGTTGAGCTTGGTCGAGACCTGCACGGTGAGTTTCGTGTTGCGCAGCGCGGCATCGGTGACCTCGCTGTCTGAGGCGGCCGCGGCGAAGTTGCCGCCGACGGCGAAGAACACCTTTGCCCTGCCATCGCGCATGGCCCTGATCGAGTCGATGACGTCATGGCCGTCCGCACGCGGCATCGGGAACCCGAATTCGCGCTCGAGAGCGTCCAGGAAGTCGGGCCTGGGCTTCTCCCAGATGCCCATCGTCCGGTCGCCCTGGACGTTGGAGTGGCCCCGAATCGGCGCGACGCCAGCACCGGGACGGCCATAATTGCCTTTCAATGCCTGCAGATTCACGATTTCTCGGATGGTGGCGACCGCTGCCTTGTGCTGGGTCAAACCCATGGCCCAGCAGATGATCGTCCTGGTCGAGGCGATGTATCGCTCGGCCAACTCGTCGATCTCGGCGCCGGTCAGGCCGGTCGCCTCGGCCACCTCGTCCTCGTCGAGGGCGGCGACGTGATCTGCGAACGCGGCGAATCCGTTGGTCTTGGTATCGATGAAGTGATGGTCCAGAACGGTGCCCGGGCTGGCCGCCTCCGCGGCGAGCACCCGCTTGGACAGTGCCTGCAGAAGCGCCATGTCGCCACCGAGCCGGACCTGCAGGAACTGGTCTGACAGTTGGCTGCCTCGCCCGGCCAGACCACGTACCTCCTGCGGGTTCTTGAACCGCATCAGCCCGGCCTCCGGCAACGGATTCACCGCGACGATCGTGGCGCCGTTCTTCTTGGCCTCTTCCAGGGCGGTCAGCATCCGGGGATGGTTGGTGCCCGGGTTCTGGCCCATGATGATGATCAGGTCCGACTTCTCGAAGTCGGTGTAGCTGACGCTGGCCTTCCCGATCCCGATGGTCTCGGCGAGCGCCACCGACGTCGATTCATGGCACATGTTCGAGCAGTCGGGCATGTTGTTGGTGCCGAAGGACCGAGCGAACAACTGGTAGGCGAAGGCGGCCTCGTTGCTGGTGCGGCCCGAGGTGTAGAACAGGGCCTCGTTGGGGTCGTTCAGGGCATTGAGCTCACCCGCGATGATGTCGAAGGCGCGGTTCCATTCGATCGGCTCGTAGTAATCGCTGCCGGCGGCCTTGTACACCGGTTCGATCAACCGTCCCTGCTGGCCCAGCCAGTACTCGCTGCGCTCGGCAAGCTCCGAGATCGGGTGCTCGGCCCAGAACGAGGTTTCGACGCGTTTGCGGTCCGCTTCCCACGCCACCGCCTTCGCGCCGTTCTCGCAGAACTCCGCGAGCTTGCGCTTGGGTGGATCAGGCCACGCGCACGACATGCAGTCGAAGCCGTCCCGCTGGTTGAGTTTTGCCAGCGTCCGCGCCGCGCGAACCGGCCCGGCCTCGATCAGCGCATGCTGCAGAGAGTGGTACACACCCGGTATCCCTGCCGCCCACTGCTTGGCTCCGGTGACCTCGATGCGGGTGTCATCGACGTCATCTTTGGGGGCGGATCGATCAGGCAAGGAACTCTCCGAGACTGTGGGCGTGACCAGCGGGCACAGCGCAAGCGCCGAGGGCAGCGTGCGCCAAGGAATCGAGTATGCCGCAAAGGAGGGCGGGGCGTAGGTCGCGGCGCGACGATCGTACGGGGGGATTCGATCGCCGCGCCGCAGTACCGCGCGCACTACTACCGGCAGCCCGTAGACCCCGGATGACTACTTGATAGCAGAGGCTGTGGGCGCTGTCTACGTGCTCCGCTATGGATCTCATGTGGGTTGCGGGCAGCCGACTCACTCGATGACTGGCTGTCAACGGCTGGCTACTGCATTGGGGGCTTGTTTATTTCACATATGCCGAAGATGATTCAGGGGCAACATCCAGGCAGGAGCTCCACCGAATCGTGTGTCGGGGGAAACCGATTCGATGGAGCTTCTTACTGTCCGCAGACATTGGGGCATCATGGATGCATGCCATTCGTTCGAGCAATCGCCCGTCCGATGCTTGCCTCGGTCTTCATCGTCGATGGGCTCGACGCACTGCGAAATCCGAAGTCCCGAGTCGCCGCCGCGGAGCCGGTATACGCCCCGCTGGTCGAGCGGGTGCCTCAGCTCTCGAACACCGAGCAGGTGGTCAAGCTGGATGCCGGTGTCAAGGTCGTTGCCGGGACGCTGCTGGCTTTCGGCAGATCGCCTCGGTTGTCGGCGCTCACCCTGGCCGCCGGCCTGGTTCCTACCACGCTGGCCGCGCACCGGTTCTGGAACGAGACCGACCCGCAGCAGCGGTCCGAGCAGCGCCTGCATTTCTTGAAGAACACCAGCGCGCTGGGTGGCCTGATCCTCGCCGCGGTGGATACCGAGGGGCGCCCGTCGCTGGGCTGGCGTGCGCGCCGTTCGCCGCACGTGATCAAGCACGCGGCCAGCGACCTTCGCCGTGATTCGAC
>JAVEES010000263.1 GCA_030840285.1 Pseudonocardiales bacterium | reverse complement strand
ATCACCCAGAACACCACTGCGGCGATGGCGAAGCGACCCGTCAACAGCGACGGCACCGTGAAGCCTGCGGCGAATGCCTTCTTCGCGACGACGGCGGCCAGGCCGAAGGAGATTCCGGAGGTCAGGCACAGCACGAGCCCGAGCCGGCTGCCGGAGGTCCTAGTCACGACTGATCGCATACCGCTGACGCTAGAGCGGCACCAATACCCAGAGGTAGTCTATCTTTCCTTGACCTATCAAAGGGGATTCCTTTGGTTACCCTGCATCAGCTGCGCTGCTACCTCGCCACCGTCGAGGGCGGCTCCTTTACCGCCGCGGCCGAGCAGCTCGGCCTGGCCCAGCCCTCGGTCTCCGAACAGGTCCGGCTGCTCGAACAGGCGCTCGGCACGCCACTGTTCCTTCGAGTGGGGCGCGGGCTCATCACCACGGACGCCGCCGCCGCATTGCGAGCGCCGGCCGAGCGGGCCCTTGGTGCCGTTGACGAAGCGGTCCGAGCGGTTGCCTCGGTGCGCGATGTGGAGTCGGGCACGATCCGGTTCGGTGTCTTCGGGACCGCTCGGCTATACCTGACGAGCGGCCTTGCCGCTGACGTACTCGCCCGGCATCCCGGCGTCCGCCTCGAACTCGTCGGGCAGAACTCCCAGGACGTGCTGGACGAGCTGCGCCGGGGCCGGCTGGAAGCGGCGATGATCGCGCTGCCGATCGCCGACGACGGCCTGCAGATCACCCCCGTCATGCGGGACGAGGTTGTCTATGTCAGCGCCGACCCGGATCGGTTGAAGACGCCGATCTCAGCCTCGGCACTCGCACAGGCGCCGCTCGTGCTGTCCGAGGCGAGCTGGGGCAACGCCGACTCCACCCGGCGCCAGTTGGTGCGGATGGTGCAGTCGGTCGGCGGCGCGCTGAACCCCCGAGCCGAGGTCGAGGACATCGAAAGCGCGCTGGATATCGCGGCGCTGGGCCTGGCCGACGCGATCACCGCGCGCGGTCTGCTGCACCGGATGGGCGACCGGGTGCCCGGCAACCTCGGGTGGGTCTCGCTGCGACCCAGGGTCTACGACGAGTTCGCCATCGTGCATCGCCGTGGCAGCGAGCTGTCCCCCGCCGTCCGGTCGGTCACCGAACTCGCGATCAGCCGGATGCGCGCCATCGACCGGGCCGTCCGGCAGCGTCGTGTTACTCACACGTAACTAGCACGAGTCTGCGTCGTTTAGCGGTTGT
Source organism: Pseudonocardiales bacterium (assembly GCA_030840285.1). Taxonomy (GTDB): domain Bacteria; phylum Actinomycetota; class Actinomycetes; order Mycobacteriales; family Jatrophihabitantaceae; genus Jatrophihabitans_A. The sequence continues at coordinate 6,691 of JAVEES010000263.1, read as the reverse complement.
CAAGCTGGAACGGCGAGTAGATCGAGGACGTCAGATGGCTCTGAGCAGAATCGGTAACCGGACGGTATGGCAGCGCGCGAGCGCTGAGGGCTTCGGCGCAGCGCTCGCGGCCGGCCTGCTGGCCTCGTCCTTCATCGCCGCGTCCCTGATAGCCGCCGCGCCGTCCGGAGCGACCACGGCTCCGATCTCGCAGGCGCGCGGGACGTTCCTGAGCGGCTTGATCGGCGGCAAGAGCCTGAACACGGTCGTGGCGCTCAACGGCGTGACCGCGGAGAACTACGGCGGCCCGACGGTGACCAAGGCGAACAGCCTTGACGCCAGTGCGATGGACGACAGCGTGCAGGCACCTCTCACCGGGGTTCTGCAACTGCCCGGTGGCAACGTCCTCAATCTCGGCGCCGTGAACCAGTTCGCCCAGGCGGCACCGGACGGCTCGGCAGGAGCCGCCTCCGGCGCGGTGACCAACTCCGGTGGCATCTCGGCGGGCGGCCAGAATTCCGACTTTCCGGCTGATGCCACGCTTGACCTGAGCGGCGCCGGCGGCAGCTCCGTCGCCAACACCCTGGGCAACCTCACCCTCACGACAGGCGCTCTGGCGGCGACCGCGCGACAGGATCGCGGGGTCGCGGGTGCGCAGCGTGGTGCCTACAAGATCGCGGGGATGACCCTCAACCTCACTTCGCCGGCGTTCGCCTCGGTGACGGGTGAGCTCAGCACCACGTTGACCACGACGCTGGCGCAGCTGCCAGCTCAGCTCAACACCGCCGTTCCCGGCGTCGTGGCCGTCCCCGGATCGGCGGCTTTCCCCGACGCCGCCGCCGCATTGACCTCGTTGAATCTCGCCGGTGGCGCGATCACCGCCGACCCGGCCACCGGCAGTCTTCATATCGACGTCGCGGCGCTGCTCGCCAGCCTTGGCCTGGATCTGAACAACCTGCCGCCGAACACGCACCTGATGCCGTACCTGGCCAACGCGCTGACCACCTCGTTGCCCGCCGCGCTCAACAGCCAGCTGTCCGCCCTGCAAAGCAGATACACCGCGGCGTTCAGCGGTCTCGGCTTCTCGGTTGCCGGTGTGCCGGTCAACGCCGGCCAGCTCGCGCTACTGACACCGGTCCTGAACTCGCTGCAGAGCAGTATCTCCGATGCCCTGGCCAGCGGTTCGGCGAGTCTGGCCAACACCGTCATTCAGCCGCTGACCCAAGCGCTCGCCTCGATGGTTGACCTCATCGTCAACGGACAGTCAGTCAACGGTGGCACGTTCACAGAGCAGGCATTGCAAGTCGATCTCGCCAGTGGGACGAGCGGCGCTCAACTGGTGCTCGCCTCCGCCTCGGTAGGACCAAGTTCGGCACCCGCCGTAGTGGGCGCGCCTACGACGCCGGCGAACGGCGCAAGCTCCCCGCTGCCCGGACGTTCGACGATCAAGATCGATGCCGGACGTGCGGCCGTGCCGGCTAGATCTCATCAGAGGGTAGCCGGGGTAGGCGTGCTGTTGCTGATCGCCTCGTCAGCGGGCCTGCTCGCGGCGCGGCGCCGGAGCGCCAGCGGTGCCTGAGATCGCTCGGCGCTCCGTCCGCTCTCAGCGGGCCGAGGCATGCATTCTCAGCACGCTGGTGATCGTGGGCTTTGTCGTCGTCAGCTACCTGTTCTTTCCGTGGCACCACACCAGCGCGGAGCAGGTACCGCTGCCCAAGACGGTGCAGATCAGCGCGAAGCACCTGCCGTCGGTGACGGTCCCCGCCGGTTTCGCCCACTGGACGCTGGCGATTCCGTCCCAGCGCGTCACGGCTCCGATCGACACCGTCGGGGTCGACGCGACTCAGAACCTCGTCATCCCAGCGGCCGTCTCGCGGGTCGGTTGGTATGACAAGGGCGGCTCGCTGGACGGCAAGGCCGGCAGCGTGCTGGTGGCCGGCCATGTCAACTACGTCGGTCAGGGCACAGGAGCGCTCGGGCGGATCGGGTTCCTGCACGTCGGCGACGCCGTGATCACCAGAGGGACGGGAGCGCCCCAGGGCTGGCGAATTACCGGGCTGACCAGCTACCTGAAGTCAGACGGCCTGCCAAGCTCGATCTTCCGCTCGTCCGGCTCCCGCGTGCTGACCCTGGTCACCTGCGGCGGAACCCTCGACACGCACGCAGGAAGCTACCTCAGCAACATCGTGGTGACCGCCGCTCCGGTGCAGACCATTATCGCGCATTAGCAAGTAGCGGCGCGGCGATCAATGCTTGCCGGCCTGCTTCCTGCCGTCGAGCCCGCCGCCTGAGGATACCGTCAGCGCAAGGGTAATCGCTCCTACCGTCAACGCGGAGTCCGCAAGGTTGAAGACCGGAAAGTGCTTGCCGCCAGGGCCGAAAACCGAGATGAAGTCGATGACGTGCCCGCGCAGGAATCCTGGCGAGCGGAATAACCGGTCCATCAGATTGCCGAGCGCGCCACCGAGAACGAGCCCGAGCCCGACTGCCCACGGCCGTGACCGCAATCGGGGTGCGAGCCTGATGATCGCGCCGGCGACCACGATGGCTCCGACCGCCAGGATCGCGGTCATTCCGGTGGCCATCCCGAACGCGGCGCCCGCATTGCGAACCAGCGAAAGATAGATCAGCCCGCCGAGCAGGCGCGGAGAGTTCGCGGGTTCGGCCGGGTCGAGGTGCGCGACAGCGAGGATCTTCGTCACGACATCGGACACGAGGACCAAGGCAGCGACCGAGAGCAGCAGACCGACCCGGCGCGGGGCCGTCCTCGCCTGATCCTCGTCAGGTGCTTGAGTCACCGGTCGAGTCTGTCAGAGCGGTTTGGGCCGATTTTGGCGACCTATCTCTGGGGCAGGACCCGCCACCTTCAGTTTGTACCAGATTCGCGGATCTCATGAGGCACCGGATTCTCGCCCATACTCGCTGGGCGAACTAATCCGAGCAGAGGGCGGAGCACCGGCGTTGGCCTACGTGATGAATCTTGAACGGATCGACCGCAACCACATCGTCGACGTCGGAGGGAAGGGAGCACACCTGGGCGAGCTGATGCGGGTAGACGGCATTCGCGTGCCAGCCGGCTTCTGCGTCACAACCGAGGCATTCGAGCTGGCCATGGCCGAGGTGCCCTCGATCGCCGATCGGCTCGATCAGCTCTCGCGCCGGAAGCCGGAGGACCGGGAGGCGATCCACACGCGCAGCGCGGAGATCCGCCAGGCGATCGAGGACGTAGCCACACCTCCGGACGTCGCGTCAGCGATTGGCGAGGCCCTCGGCCGGTTCGGTTTGCGGGGCGCGTTCGCGGTGCGTTCGAGCGCGACAGCGGAAGACCTGCCGGGTGCCTCCTTCGCCGGCCAGCACGACTCGTACTTGAACATCGTCGGCGCTTCGGCGATCCTGCACCACGTCCGGCGATGCTGGGCATCGTTGTTCAGCGAGCGGGCCGTGATGTATCGGCGGCGCTACGGCTTTGACGACCGGAACGTACGAATGGCGGTCGTGGTGCAACAGATGGTCGAGCCCGAGGTCGCCGGTGTCCTGTTCACCGCGGATCCGGTGACGTCGAATCGGGAACTCGCCACCGTCGAGGCGACCTGGGGGCTGGGCGAGGCGCTGGTCTCGGGGCTCGTCGGCGGGGACCGCTACCGAGTGAGCCACGACGCGGTCCTCGACGCGATGATTGGGCAGGGGACCCGACCGACCCTGACCGAGGCGCAGGTGATCCACCTGGTGCACCTGGGCCGGCGGATCGAGGCGCACTTCGGTAGCCCTCAGGACATCGAGTGGTGCAGGGTCGGCGACGAGTTCGCGTTCGTCCAGAGCCGGCCGATCACCACACTTTTCCCCGTTCCTGAAAAGGATGACGACGGCAACCACGTCTACCTCTCGGTCGGGCACCAGCAGATGATGACGGACCCGATGAAGCCGCTGGGGCTTTCCTTCTGGCAGCTGACGACCCGTGCGGGGATGGCCGAGGCCGGCGGACGGTTGTTCGTCGACATCACTCAACGGCTGGCCTCGCCGACGAGCCGCGCCAGCCTGCTGGAGCTAGTGGGCCGGTCCGATCCGCTGACCGTGGACGCGCTGCGGACCATCCTCGAGCGCGACGGCTTCATCCGGCCGCTGCCCGATCCCGCCGGGCCGGTGGCTGGCGGCGCGGGACCGGTGGCTAGCGGCGCGGGACCGGTGGCTGGCGGCGCCGGGCCGGTGGCTGGCGGCGCGGCAGCCCCGATCGAGACCGATCCGGCCATCGTCACCGAGCTGATCGGGCGCAGCGAGGCATCGATCGCCGCCTTGAAACATGACATCCGGACGAAGTCGGGACCGGCGCTGCTCGACTTCATCCGGGAGGACATCGGGGAGCTGAAGCGGATCTTGTTCGATCCGCAGAGCCATCAGGTATTCATGTCGGCGATGGAGGCCACCTGGTGGCTCAACGAGCGGCTCGAGGCGTGGCTGGGCGAGAAGAATGCGGCGGACACGCTCACCCAGTCCGTGCCCCACAACGTCACGTCGGAGATGGGGCTGGCCCTGCTCGATGTCGCTGATGCGATCCGTCCACATCCGGACGTGGTGGCGTTTCTGCAGGACGTGGGCGACGAGCCGTTCCTGGATGGGTTGGCTGCGCGCGCGGGAGGGCGGGAGGCGCGAGCTGCCATCGAGGCCTGGCTCGACAAGTACGGCATGCGGTGCGCCGGCGAGATCGACATCACGCGGCCGCGGTGGAGTGAAGATCCTGCCGCGCTGGCGTCAACGATCCTCGGCAACATCAAGAACCTTGAGCCGGGAGCCGGCGAGCGGCGCTTCGAGCAAGGACGGCAGGAGGCCTGGCAGAAGGAACAGGACGTGCTGCAGCGCTTGCGGGGCCTGCCCGAAGGCGAGCGCAAGGCCGAGGAGACGAAGCGGATGATCGACCGGGTCCGGACCTTCATCGGCTACCGCGAATATCCCAAGTACGGCATGGTCAGCCGCTACTTCGTGTACAAGCAGGCCTTGCTGGCCGAAGCCGATCGCCTCGTACTGGCCGGGGTGCTTCGTGACAGGGAGGACATCTTCTACCTCACGTTCCAGGAACTCCATGACGTTGTGCGCACGCATTGCGTGGATGACGAGCTCATCGCCCGGCGAAAGGAGGAGTTCACGTCCTATCAAGCGCTCACGCCGCCCCGCGTGCTGACCTCGGACGGCGAGGCCATCAGCGGAACCTACCGACGCGACGATCTTCCACCCGGCGCGCTTGCCGGCTTACCGGTCTCCGCCGGGACGGTCGAGGGGCGCGCCCGGGTCGTCACGGACATGGCGCGGGCCGATCTTAAGGGCGGCGACATCTTGGTCACCCCGTACACCGATCCGAGTTGGACGCCGCTGTTCCTCACCGCCGCCGGCCTGGTGACCGAGGTGGGCGGCCTGATGACGCACGGCGCGGTGATAGCGCGGGAGTACGGTCTACCGGCCGTCGTGGGTGTCGAGCAGGCGACCCGGCTTATCCGAGACGGGCAGCGAATTCGTGTGAACGGCACCGCCGGCCACATCGAACTACTCGACTGACGCTGGCGGAGACAGCTTCAAACCGTCGCCGCTCCCCAAGATCAACTCGCGTCTCGCGTCGCGATAACAACCTCAACCGTGTGTTGATCACGTGACCTCAAGATCTCACTGTAATAGAATATATGTTCGACTATGCTAGGTAGATGGACACGGGGCTGGCTGATGACGGGGCTCTGCTGGGCGCCTGCCCATCGCAATCACCCGTCGACGGACGGTTGCTCGACCAGCTCTCGTCGGGCGACATCGCGCGCATGGACGCTCAGTCCAGGGTGACGGTGCTACTCGCACTGGAGCGCGAGCGGTCACGGATCGATGCCCTGCGGCAGGAAGTGTTGAGCGCGATCGCGGTGAACGACCTTTCGGCTCAGCAATGGTGCCGGGAGGAGATCGGTGCGGCGTTGCGGTTATCCCCGGTGACCGCGCATGCGAGATTGAAAGACGCCGAGCAGCTGGTGACCCGCCTTCCCGAGGTCCACCAAGCGCTGCGTGACGGCCGGATCTGTGAGCTGCAGGCCCGCGCGATCACCGAGGCGTCCTACCGATTGCCGGAGGAGGCTTACCCCGCTTTGCAGGAAAGGGCGCTGCGCCGAGCGGACGAGCAATCGCTGCAGCAGACCAGGCAGGTCCTGCGCCGCGCGGTGATCAGCCTGGACCCGCACGGCACACAGCGGCGTCATCTGAACGCTGTCGCAGACCGGCGGGTCCGCATCTCCGACGCCGAGGACGGGATGGCTTGGCTCTCGGTGCTGCTGCCAGCGCTGCATGCCCTGGCTTGCTACAACCGGCTTGACCAGCAGGCCCGCGCCGAGCGCACCGGCGAAGACGGTTCGGGTGACGACGGGATGGCTTGCGATAGGCGCACGCTCGACCAGTTGCGCGCGGACCACTCGTCGCTGCGGTGCTCGGCGAAACGCCAACAGCTACCAACCCGCGAGCCAGCTGCCCGGACGTCAGCGTCGTCGTATCGGCAACCACCCTGCTCGGCCAGGACGACGAACCGGGCTGGCTGGACGGCTACGGTCCGATCACCGCCGATACCGCGCGGGCAGTGGCGCACGACCCCTCCGGGACGTGGCGCCGGCTGATCACCGATCCCACCAGCGGCCAGCTACTGGATCACGGCAGATCCCCATCGCGCCGTGCAGGAGTCCGACGAGGTTGTGCAGGA
>JAVEES010000235.1 GCA_030840285.1 Pseudonocardiales bacterium | reverse complement strand
GGTACCACGTGGTCCAGGCGCTGGCCACCGACTGCTCCGCGGCCGGAACCGCGGGTGCAGGCGGGCCACTGGTTGCGCTCATCTCGGCGGCGGCCGACGGGTTAGCCGCGGTGCTCGCCGTCGGGGTTGCCAACGATCCGTGACTTGATGTTTCCGACGTCATTGGCTGTGTTCAGCGCCGTGAAGTCGATGTCTGCTGTCGGTCGGCGAAGCTGATACGCCGCCAGCAGCACTCCACCCTTGAGTACGAAGTCCGCGCTGTTGACCGAAGCTGCGAGCCTAAGGAGAAATCCCTCGAGCGCGTAGAGGCGTAGGTACTCGTCGCTGGCGCGCCCCGCGCTTCTGGCGATTGCCCGCAGCTGCAGGTACGCGCGGCCCTCTACGGTGGCGCGGGTCGGGGACGGCGTGCGGTCTGCGGTCACAGCAGTACGTCCAGGGCGTTCATTAGCGCCGGCATTGCCCTGGGGAAGGCCCTGGCCACGGTGATCAGTTTGGCTGGTTGACCGCCGCTGCGCAGCCAGCGGCGTAGTGCTTCGTTCGCGATGTCTGAGCCGAGGGCGTTCCGTAGGCGGTAGCTATCGACGATGGCCCTCGGGGCGTCGTAGAGGCCGATGGTTGTGGTGGCATCGACCGGAACTATGGTCCGGCCAATATCAAACGTTGCCCGGTCGAAGCTATGCCAGTGGATTGCCGGACCGAGTCGAGGGTGCCAGGCGTCCCGCGGCAAGGCGATGTCGTAGCGGGCCGGGATCGCATCGGTGAGGTCGTGTCGGGCGAGTGCTGACAGCAAGCAGATGGTGGCATGGGGGGCACGTTGGGCCGCCTCGATGAGGTCCAGGTCGGTGAGATCCTCGGCGGCTTTGCGGTACAGACCGCGACCGATCTGCTCAAGCTGACCGCTGTCGCGAAGGCCATACAGGCGATGATGAGTGAGGCCCGCTGACATCGCCTGCTGATAGGTGAACGTCGCCGGCAGGTCGTTCAGCTCGGTAGGAGACATAGGAGGAAGTCTACACAGATATGGCATATCTGTGGATGATTCCTCCGGCGACCAATGGCACGCCCATTCTTATCGCGAGCGAGCAATACCGTCGTTGATGTGGCTGACGCGGCTTGCTTGAATCCCCTGATGCCCGACCGTGGGCACGCATTCGGTGAGCATGCCTACCCAACGCTGCACGAGAAGGCGACCGCCCCTCTCAAAGTTGCTTCGCCTTCTTTAAAACAACCGTAGCGAAGCAAAATCAGGCCAGAACTCCTCGATGAGAGCACGCTCCCCGGGTTGACGACCGCGACGAGCTGCCGACGTGATCGGCGTCTCACCCGCCGCGGCGGCAGTAAGTGAACCCGGACGGCGGCAACCGCCGTATCACCTCGGGAGCCCCGATCGAGGGCCTGACACCGTTGTAGCTACGGAAGGGACCATCATGTCCGAACACGCTGAGATCAGTCGGCGCGCAGTCCTCGGTGGGGGCGCCGGATTGGCCGGCGTGACCGTGCTCGCCTTGGGCGGCTGCAGCACGCCCGCGCAGCAGGACGCGGCGAGCACCGGAGCTGCAACTGCGGCACCGGCGAGCACCGCCGCGAGCACCGCCATAAGCAGCACGTCGCCGACCGCAGATGGCCCTACCCGATCGACAGCGATGCACCTGGAGCACCCCGCTTCGCCGCCGCACACGACGACACCGCATTCGGCGACACCGCATGCGACGACACAGCACACAGCAACACCGCACACGACAACGAATACAACGACGCATTCGACGCCGCCGTCGGCCGCCAGCCGACCTCCCGCCGCGACGCCGCCCGCGTCCCGACCGTCGCCGTCGCCCGTACCGCCAGTCGGGGCGCTGGTCAAACTGTCCGCGATACCGGTGGGTGGCTCGATAGCAGCAATGCAGGCGGGTAAGCCGATCACCCTTGCCCGCCCATCAGCAAGCACCGTCACGGCGTTCAGCGCGATCTGTACCCACATGGGCTGCACCGTCAACCCCGGCGGCTCGCAGCTGAACTGCCCATGCCACGGTTCGGTCTTCAACGCCTTCACTGGCCACGTAATCAACGGTCCGGCACCCCGCGCGCTGCCCTCGGTAGCGGTGCACGTGGCTGATGGTTATGTGGTCTCTGGCTGAGTAGAAATCGCCAGATCAGAGATCTCCCAGCTGTGCGATCCTGGCCGCGTCACTTGCCTTCCACGTCGGCCAGGGACGCAGGCGCTAAGGAGGTTCGTGCCGTCATCGGCGCCGGGCTTTCCTCCTGGCTTCTTTCTCCGCGTGCACGCGCGCCTCGGCCAGGTCAGCGGCGGCCTGGGTCAACAGGATCTCCACGGTCTGGCCGGCCAATTCAGCATCACCATCTTTGATGGCGTCAAGCAGCGCCTGGTGCGCGGGTATCGCATCGGAGCCGTGCTTGCCGTGATGGACGAAGCGGTCACGTACCTGCAGGCCCGCGGCGAGCACTACTTCCATGCGGCTGAGCAACTCGTTGTGCGCGGCGTCGAGCAGCGCCCGGTGAAAGCGTACGTCGGCGGCGACCATGGCGTCCGGCTCCTGCCTGGCCGCGGCCATCGCGTCGAGCGCCTGCTGCATCACCTCGAGGTCCTCGTCGGTGCGTCGCTTGGCGGCCAGTCGGGCACTCGGGGGTTCTACGATTGCCCTCACCTCGGCGAGGTTCTCCAGGAACGTGAAGTCTGGTTGTTCGCTGCCCTGCCAGCGAAGCACGTCGGCATCGAGCAGGCTCCAGGCTCGCCGCGGCCGAACGACGGTGCCACGCTTTTGCCGTGACTCGACCAGCCCTTTGGCCGACAGCACCTTGAGCGCCTCGCGAACCACCGTCTTGCTGACCGCGAATTCCTCTTCGAGGTGATCGGCGAACAGCGTCGCGCCGGGCTCGTAGACTCCACCGACGATGCGTGCGCCGATCTGTTCCACGATCTGCCCGTGCAATCCGCGTCCTGCATAAATGGCCATTACGTCCTCGTTGTCGTCGCGTTGTCGATCATTGTGCGGTCTGTTCGGGTGATTCGGCCTTAGGCGGACGCCTTCGCGACACTCCAGCCACCGTCGACCACCAGCTCCGCACCGGTGACGAAGGATGCGTCCTCGGATGCCAGAAAGGCCACCGCCGCAGCCACCTCATCCGGATCACCGAATCGTCCGGCCGGGGTCGCCGCCAAGCTCTGCGACCGGCTGGCCTCGTCGACCCGTTCCCACGCCGGGGTCATGATCGGCCCGGGCAATACCACGTTGACCCGGACCTCCGGTGCGTACTCGACGGCGAGCTGCCTTCCCAGTGCGCACAGGGCGCCCTTCGCGGCCGCGTAAGCAGGATGCCCGGGCAGGCCGATCAGAGCGTGGACGGACGAGGTGAGCACCACCGAGCCTCGTGATCCGCGCAGTAGCGGCAGGAAGGTGTGCAGCCCGTGATAGGCGCCGGTCAGCGAGACGGCGAGCTGGCGGTTCCAATCGGCGGTGCTGAGGTCGTGCAGCGGTTCCACCTTGACCCAATAGGCATTGCTGAACAGCACGTCCAGGCGACCGTACCGGCCGAGGACGTGCTCGCGTGCCGTTGCCCAGTCCGACTCGGATGACACGTCGCAATGCACGAAGCTCGCGGAGTGTCCTGCGTCGGCCAGGTCCTCGGCGACGCCCTTGCCGAGATCGTCGGCCACGTCCAGCAGCACCACGGCGGCACCTTCGGCGGCAAGGCGGCGCGCTGTCGCCGCGCCGATACCCGAAGCGGCGCCCGTGAGCACCGCGACCCGGCTTTCGAAGCGATGACTGTCCACTTCTTCACCCTCTCCATAAATTATGACAACTGTGGCAGCGGCCCAGGCGTACGGCAAGCCGATCGCTCGTGAACGTCCTGCCGATCCATTGACGGCAGGAAATTAATTAGTTAATAATGCAGCAAGCTGAGAGAGCTGGCCACAGCCCCAACAGGTGGGAGTACCGAATGCTCAACCAATCTCCGCTTCCAGAGCCGACGCGCTCACGACCGAGTCGACGAAGATGGCTCGCAGGAGTCTGCGTCGCGGCGCTGAGCGCGGCGCTGGCCGTGAACGCCATGCCGGCCAGCGCGATGCCGGCCGGTGCGCATCCGGCCAGCGCAAAGCTGGCGTCCGCGGCGCCGGCAGCCGCTACGCGAGCAACTGCCGAACCGGCGATCAATGACCTGGCCAAGACGCCCTACCTCGGCTGGAACACCTACTACGGGCTCGGCTCGAACTTCAACGCCCAGACCATCGCAAGTGTCGCCGACGCGATTGTGTCGCGCGGCCTCAAGGCGGCCGGCTACCAGTACGTGTGGATCGACGGCGGATGGTGGGGCGGAACGCGTGACGCCGCCGGGAACATCACGGTCGATGCCAAGCAGTGGCCGGCCGGGATGAAGGCGGTAGCCGACTACGTCCACTCCAAGGGACTGAAGGCCGGCATCTACACCGACGCGGGTTCCAACGGTTGCGGCGGAACGAACCAGGGCAGCTACGGTCGCTACCAGCAGGACGTCAATCAGTTCGCGGCGTGGGGCTATGACGCGGTCAAGGTCGACTTCTGCGGAGGCGAGCAGCAAGGCCTCGATCCTGCTGTGGCCTACGGGCAGTTCCGCGACGCGCTGTTGAACAACAGCAGCCACCGCCCGATGCTGTTCAATATCTGCAACCCGTTCGTACCCGAGACTGGGGCAGCGCCCGGACGTTCGGCCTATGATTCCTGGTCCTTCGGCCCCAAGACCGGAAACTCGTGGCGCACCGATACCGATATCGGCTTCGTGCACAACGTCCAGTACCGGGACCTGTTGCGCAACCTCGACCACGACGCCATGCACCCGGAGGCAGCAGGCCCGGGCCACTGGAACGATCCCGACTACCTCGCCCCCGAACTCGGAATGACCCCGGCCGAGGCGCAGACCCAGTTCTCGATGTGGTCCATGGTCGCCGCACCGCTGATCATCGGCAGTGACGTCCGCGCCATCTCCGCGCAGACGCTTGCCATGCTGACCAATCGCGAAGTACTCGCCGTCGATCAGGACAAGCTCGGCGTGCAAGGCACCGCGATCGCCACAACCGGCAACGCTCAGGTGTGGACGAAGCCCTTGTCCAACGGGGACGTAGCCGTGGCGCTGTTCAACCGCGGCGCCAGCCCGCAACGCATTGCCACCACGGCCCAGCAGGCCGGACTCAAGCCGGCATCGTCATACACGGTGCGCGATCTGTGGCAGCACAGCACTACCGAAACCGCCGGACGGATCGCCGCGGCGGTAGCACCGCACAGCGTCGTGCTGCTGCGGGTATCCCGCAACGCCGACGTCACCGTGACTGCGCCGGCGGTCACGCTGTCACCCGTCAGCGTGCCAGCTGCCTATCCGGGCTCAGACCTCACGCTGGCCGAGCCGGGCAAGCCCTTCACCGTGTCGGCGGGCTTCGAGAACGACGCCGCGACCTCGGTCCAGGACGTCGCGGTGACCCTGACCGTGCCGAACGGGTGGACGATCCAGCCCAGCGGCACGATCAGAGCTGCAAGCTTGCCGACGAACGGGTCGCTCACCGGTCAATGGCAGGTGACGCCGATGGCAGGAGCCCTGCCCGGTCCGAACGATCTGAAGGTGGCGGCGAGCTACCACTGGCTGAACGGGGATTCGGAAGACCGCGCGACGTCAAGCGAATCGGGGACGGCGAGTAGCGCAACATCGGTCCGGATTCCCAGCGCGCCGCCTTCGGGCAGCTCTGTCCTGAGCGATCACGGCTGGATCCGCGGAACCAGCGGCTACCTCGTACCGAGGCTCGATCAAGAGGTCGCGGGCGGCCCGCTGATCATGCATGGAACCACCTATCCCAAGGGCATCGGAACGGCGTCGCCCTCGACGATCGACTACTACGTCGGTGGAAACTGCACGTCACTGGCGGCGACCGTGGGTATCGACGATTCCGCCAACTTCGATCCGACCGGCGGCACCGCGGTATTCCAGGTGTTCGGTGACGGACAGAAGCTGTATGACAGCGGCTTGATCAACCGCAGCGCCACCCACTCGGTTTCCGCCGACATCAGTGGCGCGAAGGTGATCAGTCTCGTAGTGGGCGACGGCGGTGACGGCGGCTATAACGACCGTGCCGACTGGGCCGGCCTGCAGCTGAACTGCGGCGCACCGGCGCCAACCGTGCCGAACGGTCCGTGGCCGAAGTTCGTTGCGCCCCAGGACCAATCAGCGACGGCAACCAGTGCCAACGACGGCTACCCCGCGTCGAACGCGGTGGACGGCGATCTCACGACGATCTGGCACTCGCAGTTCAGTCCCACCCATGATCCATTGCCGATATCGTTCACGGTCGATCTCAAGTCGGCGCAGAACGTGACCGGTCTGACCTACCAGCCTCGGCTCGACGGCGATGTCACCGGCATCATAACGGGATACACAATCGAGACGAGCACCGATGGCATCACGTTCAGCGCCGCGGCACCGCCTGGGACGTGGGAGCAGGACTCGGTACTGAAGTCCGTTTCCCTGCAGCCGGTCTCGGCCCGCTACGTTCGGTTGACGGCAACGTCGGCAGTGAACGGGTATGCCTCGGCGAGCGAGTTCGGTGTTGCGGTGGCGCCGCCGGCATAGCTCGACAGGATGGTCGTAGGAAATGCAGCAATGACGCCTCGACCGGCGGAGGGGCCGGCAACCATCGAGTTGCCGGCCGCCTCCGCGCGCGGGTTACGGGTGGCAGTGTTACCCGAGCTGGGCGCGAAGGTGACTTCTCTGCGCCTGACGGATGGACGGGAATGGCTCGCCCAGCCGGTCCGGCCACTGGCCGCGCCGGCGCATCCCGATCAGGACTGGGCCGAACTCGATTGTTCAGGCTGGGACGAGTGCTTTCCCAACATCGCACCCTCCCAGGCTCTCGGCCTGCGCGATCATGGCGAGGTCTGGCGACATCCGTGGAGCGCGCGGATGACCGCCGCCGGGCTACGTACAGAGATCAGGACGGGCCGTTATCGCTTCGCGCGGGAGCTCACGTCGAGCGGTAACCAGCTTGTGGCCGACTACCTGCTGCGCAACGAATCGCCGCAGGGTGGTGCCGAGCTGGACTGGGCATGGGCGCAGCATCCGCTGCTGGCCGTCGATGAGAGCACCCGGCTGCTGCTGCCCGGGCCGGCCCGGGTGCGCCTGGATGCGTGCTTCGGCGATGCAGAATCCGCCGCTGGCATCGAGTGGTTGTGCCCATCGGGTCTACTGGAGCCTGAAACGTTGCTCGGTGTGGCCCAGGGCCGGGCGGCCAAGCTCTGGTTCGAGCGGCCACTACCGCCGGTCATCGCCGTGCTGCACGAGGACGAGTGGCTGGCCTGGAAGATCGCTGACCCGTCGATCGACGAGGTCGGCCTGTGGATCAACCTGGGCGGCTGGGGCGGGACCGGAGATACGACGTTTCGCCACCTCGCGATCGAGCCCGCGTTCGGCGGCGTGGACGATCCCGAAATCGCCTATGCGGGTGGGGTCAGCCGACGGTTGCCGGCCGCGTCGCAGCGGCGCTGGCGGGTAGTCATCGAGGCCGGTCGCGGCCGGCCGGCGCTGACGAAGCTCCTCGCGGCCGTAACATTACCGAATTAGTTATGAATAATTCTTGACATCCAAGCGGTGTCGATCGAGACTCATCACAGGACGGTCAGACGGCCGCCAAGCGGGCCGGTCGGCACAGCTTCGACCGGGCACACGCAATATCCGACGTGAAGGGAAATGGCGTGAGGACTATGCGAAAGCGCGGGTTCATGGTGCTCGGGGTGGCGGCCGCCGCGGCGCTGGCGCTGACCGGCTGCTCTACCGGCAAGACCAAAGCGGCCGATGCTGGCGCAAGCGGGGCCACCAAGAGCGGTGCGCTCACCATCGCCTACCTGCAGAAGCAGGGTGACCAGCAGTACTTCGTAGACGAGATCAATGGCGCCAAGGCCGAAGCGGCCAAGCTGGGCAACGTCAAGATCGTCAGTGCCGACCTCGGCACCGACTCCAACAAGGCGATCAGTGCGATGAGCACCATGGTCGGCCAGAAGGTCGACGCGATCGCGATTGTCGTTCCCGATCAGAAGATCGGTCCTCAGGTGATCGACGCGGCCGGTGGCATTCCCATGATTGCCTCGGATGACCCGATCAAGAACGGATCGGGGCAGCCCAACCCGTTCGTGGGCTTCGACTCCGTGCAGATGGGCACTTCCGTCGGCACGAAGGCCGGTCAGCTGTTCAAGGCCGCGGGCTGGTCGGCATCCGACACCCGGGTCCTGGCCGCCTACCAGCAGGGGCTTTCCGATTGCCAGCAACGAGAACAGGGCGAGGAGCAAGGCTTCGCCACCACGGCTGGCACGACGGTTCCCACCATCAAGGTCGGCACCGACAACTCGGTGGTGGACGCGCAGAACAAGACCGGGGCCGTGATCACCGCAAACCCGAACATCAAGCACTGGGTGGTCTGGGGTTGCAACGACGAGGACGAAACCGGCGCCGTAACCGCCTTGCAGAACGGCGGTATCCCGGCGAGCAACATCATCGGCGTGGGCCTCGGGGCCTACCTGACGTGCAAGGACTGGACTGCCAAGAAGACAACCGGTAACAAGGCGGCCCTGTTCATCGACGGACATGCGGTCGGCGCCGCCGCGGTCGATGCCTTGGTGGGCAAGGTCCGCAACGGAACCGCGCTGCCGCCGACCACAATCGCCAAGACGACGATGGTGGACGCCAGCAACTTCGCTCAGGCTGGAGTGCAATGCAGCTGACAGGGGCCGGGGCGCAAGTGACTGCGCCCCGGCTGCGAGCGGAGACGATCAGCAAGGCCTTCTCGGGCGTGCAGGCATTGAGCGAGGTGAGCCTCGACGTCCGGGCGGGCGAGGTGCTGGCGTTGATGGGCGAGAACGGCGCGGGTAAGTCAACGCTCCTACGGGTTCTTTCCGGCGACCACCAACCCGACTCGGGACGCTTGATCCTGGACGGGGCTGCCGTCAGCTTCGCGACACCGGCCGAGGCGCATCGGGCGGGGCTGCGGGTTATCCAGCAGGAGCCGGAAATCGTACCGCACGTGTCCGTGGCCGAGAACGTCTACCTGGGCGAACTCCCGCGCCGTGGACGGGTCGTCAACAAGCGCGCCCTCTTCGCTCAGGTTCGAACCGATCTTGAGCGATACGGCTTCGCCCAGGCGCTGGATCCAGCAACGCTAGGCGCCGATCTGTCGCCTGCGCAGCGCCAAATGGTGGAGATCCTGCGCGCGTTGGCGAGTCCCGTCCGGGTGATCGCTTTCGACGAACCCACGTCGTCCTTGGCCGACCACGAAGTGGCGGCGCTGTTCGATCTGATCCGCAGACTCCGTGACGACGGCGTGGCCATCATCTACGTGTCGCACCGGATGCCGGAGATCTTCACGATTGCCGACCGGGTCGCGGTGTTGCGTGACGGTCGTTTCGTCGGCGAACGCTCGATAGCCGTAACCGATACCGATGAATTGGTACGGATGATGGTCGGCCGCGATCTGAGCGAGATCTTCGTTCGCACGCCACGCAGCACCGTCGATGCCGGCGAGGGTGACGTCCCGGTGCTCGAACTGCGCGAGCTGGAAACCGACGACGTGCACGGCATAAACCTGCGGGTACGAGCTGGTGAGGTCGTGGGCATCGGTGGCCTGATGGGCGCCGGGCGCTCCGAACTCGCGCACGCGGTGGTCGGCGACCTCCCGATCCGTTCTGGCTATGTCGCGGTATCGGGCAAGCAGCTCCGGTTGCGCAGCCCCGCGGATGCACTGCGGGCCGGAATCGGCTTCGCGCCCGAGGAACGCAAGGCCCAAGCACTGCTGTTGCGACGTTCCATCCGCGACAACATCTCGCTGGCGATCCTGGCCCGGCTGAGCAGGGCCCGGATCGTCCGGCGTGGTGAGGAGCGCGATATCGCCCGCAACTTCGTCCGCCAGCTCTCGATCAGGACGCCCTCGATCGAGCAGGAGGTGGGCAACCTGTCCGGCGGAAACCAGCAGAAGGTGGTGCTCGCCCGCTGGCTTGCCCGTCGACCGAAAGTGCTGATCCTGGATGAGCCGACCAGAGGCGTCGACGTCGGCGCCAAGGCCGAGATCTACTCCATCATCAATCAGCTCGCCGAAGAAGGAATGGCGTTGCTCGTCATCTCTTCCGAACTGCCTGAGCTCTTGGGACTGTCCGACCGGGTGTTGGTCATGCAAGAAGGCCGCATTACCGGAGAGCTTTCCCGCGGCGAAGCCACCGAAGAAGGCGTCCTGGCCCTGGCCATGGCCGATGACCTGAGCACGACAGGAGAGTCCGCATGATTCAGACCGACAGCCGCGAACTAGCCACTGCTGAGACGGCGACGAAACCGTACGCGGGAAATCCGATCCGCCGAGTCCTGGACGCGATCGGAGTTCAGAACATCAGCCTCATCATCGCGCTCGTCCTGCTGTGCGCGATCATCGGCTCGCAGAACTCGAACTTCTTCCTGATCTCCAACGTCAAGACCATCGGTACCACGGTCGCAATCGTCGGCATCCTCGCCGTCGTGCAGACCGTCGTGATGCTGCTGGGCGGTCTGGACATCTCGGTCGGCTCGGCTGCCGGGCTGACCTCGGTCATCTCTGCCATGGTGTTCATGAGCGCCAAGAGCGCGGCGCTCGGTATTGCCGTGGCCCTGGTGGTCGGGGTTGCGGTCGGGCTGCTGAACGGCATCGTCATCGTCTACGGCCGGGTGAACGCGGTCATCGCCACGCTGGCAACCTACGCCGGCCTTCGCGGCCTGGCCAACCTGATCTCGAACGGGCGTGCGCAGGGCTACACCGGGACCGATTCGACCTTCACCTTCCTGGCCAGGGGCAGCCTGGGGGGCATTCCGATCTTGGTGTGGGTGCTGATCATCATCGCGCTCGCCGTGCACCTGATGCTGCGCTACACAGATATCGGACGCAATATCTTCGCCATCGGCGGAAACCCGACAGCAGCGCGCCTGGCCGGCATCAACCTCAACCGCTACGTCGTCGGGTGTTACGTCCTGGTCGGCCTGGTGGCCGCCGTCGCCGGGGTGCTGCTGACGGCTCGGACCGGGTCGGGGCAGCCCACCTCGGGAAGCCAGGGCTTGGAGTTGCAGTCGATAACGGCCGCCGCGCTGGGCGGAGTTGCCCTGCAGGGCGGCAAGGGCGGAATCTCGGGCACGGTGCTGGCGGTGATCCTGCTCGGCGTATTGCAGAACGGCTTGACGATTCTCGGCGTCAACTCGTTCTGGCAGGACATCGCGCAGGGCGCGCTGCTGATCGTCGCCGTGGTGATCCAGCAGCGTCGGCGTGGCGTTCGAGCCTACGGGTTGCCGCGTTGAGCACGGCGGAGGAGTTACGCCGGACGGGCGTCATGGCGATCCTGCGCTATCCCCTTGGCGGCGATGTGTCGGGCGCGATCAGGGCGATCGCCGCCGGCGGGGTCAGCGTCCTCGAGGTAACCGTGGATACCCCGGGAGCCTGGCAGGCCATCGAGGAGGCCGCCGGCCGGGACGGACTCGTGATCGGTGGCGGCACCGTCACCGAGGTGTCCCAGGTGCAGAGGCTGGCATCGCTGGGCGCCCGCTTCATCGTCAGCCCCGGATTCGACGCCGACGTTGTGAAGGCCGCGCTCAGCCTCGGCTTGGACACGCTTCCCGGCGTTGCCACCGCAACCGAGATCCTGGCTGCCCGCCGGGCTGGTTCCGGCCTGTTCAAGCTGTTCCCGGCTGGCAGTCTGGGTAGCCGCTACCTCGCCGAGCTGCGTGGACCGTTCGCGAAAGAATGCTTCGTACCCACCGGAGGGATCTCAATCGACGGGATGGCTGAGTGGCTCTACGCCGGCGCGATCGCGGTCGCCCTTGGCAGTGATCTGGCCGGGCGTGAGGCACCCCGTACGTCGGCGGACGCGGCCCAGCTCACCGCGAGGGCGAGGCTCGCGATCGCCGCGGCAAGTTCGGTACTCGAGAACAGGGTTGGCACCGCATGAAGATCACCGCGCTCACGACGTACCCGGTCGCCCCCCGGTGGCTGTTCCTGCGCATCGACACCGACGAGGGCATCGTGGGGTGGGGAGAGCCGGCTCTGGAAGGCCGCATCCGCACGGTGGCCACGGCGGTGG
>JAVEES010000222.1 GCA_030840285.1 Pseudonocardiales bacterium | reverse complement strand
TCATGTTGCGGTGGACCGTCTCGCCGCCCTCGTCGGTCTTCACCAGCGTCGCGACGACACCGGCACGAGAACCGTTCGTCAGCCACATCTTCTGGCCATTCAGGGTGAACCCGTCCGCGACCCGCGTTGCCCTGCTCTTGATTCCCGCGACATCCGAGCCGACGTCGGGCTCGGACATCGAGAACGCCCCACGCACCTCGCCGGTGGCCATCTTGGGCAGCAGCCGAGACTTCTGCTCATCGCTTCCGTGCTGCATCAGCAGGTAGGCAACGATGAAATGGGTGTTGATCACCCCCGAGACGCTCATCCAGCCGCGCGCGATCTGCTCGACCACCAGTGCGTACGTCAGCAGCGATTCGCCGAGGCCGCCGAACTCCTCGGGAATCGTCAGTCCGAACAGACCCATCTCGGCCATGCCTTTGACGATCTGCTCGGGGTACTCGTCGGCGTGTTCGAGTTGGGTGGCGTTGGGGATGATCTCTTTGTCGACGAAGTCGCGAACCGTCGAGAGGATCTCTTTCTGAAGATCGGTCAGGTCCGCGGTCTGCGCTAGCCGAGCCATCTGAGAACCTCCATAGCCGGAAAGGGTTACCCGTGAGTATCCGACCGGTAGCCCTTCCAGTGCCATCCGGACGGCGGTGAGATGACTCTCAAACCGCGGGTCGGTTTTTTCAGCTCTCGGGCGGGGTGAACGCCGAGGTCCGCCGCAGGCCGGCCGCCCGGCCCTTGCCCGAGATCACCAGGGCCATCTTGCGTGACGCCTCGTCGATCATCTCGTCGCCGAGCATCGCCGAGCCCTTCTTACCGCCCGCCTCGGAGGTGTAGTACTCGTAGGCGTCCAGGATCAGTTCGGCGTGGTCGTAGTCCTGCTGGGAGGGCGCGTAGACCTCGTTGGCGACCTCGACCTGCCCGGGATGCAGCACCCACTTGCCGTCGAAGCCGAGCGCCGCCGATCGTCCGGCCACCCGGCGGTAGCCGTCGAGATCGCGGATCTGCAGGTACGGACCGTCGATCGCCTGCTTGTTGTTGGCCCGAGCGGCCATCAGGATCGACATCAGGATGTGGTGATACGCATCGCCTACGTCGTAACCCGCCGGCTGCTCACCGACCACCAGGGTCTTCATGTTGATCGAGGCCATGAAGTCCGCGGGGCCGAAGATCAGGGTTTCCACCCGCGGGGATGCCTTGGCGATGGCATCGATCGCGATCAGGCCGGCGGCGTTCTCGATCTGCGCCTCGATACCGATCTTGCCGACCTCCAAGCCGATCGTCTTCTCGATCTGGGTCAGCAGCAGATCGAGCCAGACGACCTGCTCGGCGTTCTGCACCTTGGGCAGCATGATGCAATCCAGGTTTGCACCGGCCCCTTCGACGACCTCGATCACGTCGCGATACGTCCAGGACGTCGTGAGGTCGTTCACCCGGACCGCCCGGATCTTCTCGCCCCAGCCCCCATCGTTCAGTGCGGCGACGATGTTCTTGCGCGCATCCGGTTTGGCCAGCGGGGCCACCGCGTCCTCGAGATCGAGGAAGACCTGGTCGGCGGGAAGGCCTTTCGCCTTCTCCAGGAACCGCGGGTTCGAACCCGGTACGGCAAGACAGGAGCGGCGGGGGCGAAGGGTCTGCGTCATGCCGCGAGGATGCCACTGCCTACTGGCTGGTAGCACGGTTCTGTTCGACGTTTCACAGTGTGAGCTAGACGAAGGCAACCCTGACGCAGAAGCGCGGCCGTCCGGCTCAGTCGAGATCGGGCGGCGCGGCCTCGATCGATCTGGACGAGGCGCGAACCACCACGACGAGCCCGGCGAACAGCAGGATCAGCCCCGGCAGCGCGGAGATCCGCGGGCTCTGGTGCAGCCAGAGGTAGGCGATCAGGGCGGCGCCGGGGGTTTCGATCAGGATCGCCAGGCTCACCAGCGTGGCACTCATCGAGCGCAGCACCACGTTGAACAGCGTGTGGCCGAACAGCTGGGCGCACAGCGTCACGAGCGCGATCAACACCCAGGCTCGCATCGAGTACCCGGCCAGCGACTGCCCACCTACCAGGCACGCGGCCAGCAGGCCGAGGGAGCAGACGGTGTAGCAGATCGTCGTGTAGGTCGCGGCCGACATCGTGCGGCGTGCCGAGGATCCGGTGGTCACGTAACCCGCGGCGAAGAAGCCGCCCAGCAGCGCGAGTAGATCTCCCAGCAACGAGCGGCCCGATACGCCGAAGTCCGCCCCCGCGATCAGCGCCGTTCCGGCGATCGCGGTTGCCATCCCGAGCCACGCCGCCCGGGGCAGGCGCCGCCCACCCAGCGCTGCCAGGATGCCGCTGAACACCGATTGGGTCGCGACCAGGGCGGTGGCCGAGGCGACCGAGGTGTACTTCACCGCGGGGACCCACGTCCCGAAATGCAGCGCGAGCAGCAGGCCGGCGAAACCGGCGGTCAGCCAACCGCGGCGATCCAGCGAGGCCAGCTCGGCGCGGTTCCTGATCACGGTGAGCGCACCGGTGAGTCCGGCACCGAGCGCGTTTCGCCAGAACGCGATGGCCAGCGCCGGCGCTACGGTCGCCGCCATCAGCGGTCCGGAGGCCGACACCCCCGCCAGCGCCACGATGAGCAACCCGGCGTCCCTGGCGGGCGGCAGTGCGAGGGATTCCTCCGTCAGTGGCGGGGCAGACATAACCCGGCATCCTGCCAGCCGCGCCACACCCGGACAGCCGTCGGCCCGCGGCAGCCCGGCGGCACTAAGCTGCCCACGTGAGTACGTCGACCCGCGTCTTCATCGCCCGGCTGTCCGGCCTTGGCGTATTCGATCCCAACGGGGATCAGCTCGGCCGCGTCCGGGATGCGGTCGCTACTCTGCGCATCAACAAGCAGCCGCCTCGAGTGCTGGGGCTGGTCGTCGAGGTGCAGCATCGCCGCCGGATCTTCGTGCCTATCGGCCGAGTAACCCGCATCGAGCCTGATCAGGTCGTGCTCACCACGGGCAGCGTCAACATCAAGAGGTTCGAGAAGCGCCCGGACGAGGTCCTCGTGCTGTCCGAGATCCTGGACCGGACCGTCACCAGGGTCGAGGACGGCGCCCGCGTCGTCGTGGTGGACGCGGCGATGGAGCAGACCCGCGCTCGGGACTGGGTGATCACCCGGCTGGCCGTCCGCTCCAACCAGCGGCTGGGACGGCGGCGGAGTGAGATCACCCAGCTGGACTGGAACGAGGTCGACGGGCTCTCAGCCGTGGAGAACGTCCAGGGCACCGTCTCGATCCTGGCGCTGCTGTCCAACCTTCGTCCGGCCGACGTCGCGGCGCGATTGCAGGACATGCCCGAGAAGCGTCAGCAAGAGATCGCCGAGGCGCTGGATGACAACCGGCTGGCCGACGTGCTCGAGGAGCTGCCCGAAGTCGACCGGGTGCACATCATCACCGCGCTGTCGGACGAGCGGGCCGCCGACGTCCTGGAAGCGATGAACGACGACGACGCCGCCGACCTGCTGCGCGAGCTTCCCACCGACGAGCAGGAGCGACTGCTGGAGATCATGGAGCCCGACGAGGCGGCTCCGGTGCGGCGACTGATGAGCTACGGCGACTACACCGCGGGCGGCATGATGACCTCCGAGCCAGTCGTCCTGCTACCCGACGCCACCGTTGCCGAGGCGCTGGCCCTGGTTCGAAACCCCGACCTGTCCCCGGCGCTGGCCGCCCAGGTCTTCGTGGTCCGCCCGCCGCAGGCGACGCCGACCGGTCGCTACCTGGGCACCGCTCACCTGCAGCGGCTCCTTCGCGAGCCGCCGTCCTCGCTGGTGAGCGGGATCGCCGAGCGAGATCCGGCCGCCATCACGCCCGACACCACGATCGCTGCCCTGACGCGGCACCTGGCCACCTACAACCTGGTCGCAGTGCCGGTGGTCGATGAGAACGAACGGCTGCTGGGCGCGGTCTCGGTCGATGACGTGCTCGATCACCTGCTGCCCGACGACTGGCGAGATGTCGACGCCGAGGAGGAGGCGGCCGGCGCGACGTCGGAGACGGTGATCCGTGGCTGAGCGGCGGGCTCGGCTGGATCAGCCGAACCTGCCCCGCCGGGGTCCGCGGCTGAGCTATGACCCCGAGGCATTCGGACGGCTGACCGAACGCATCGCACGGTTCCTGGGAACCGGCCGCTACCTGATCCTGCAGACCTTCTTCATCATCTGCTGGATCCTGATCAACACCCTGCCGATCTTCCCGCATTTCGACCCGTACGCGTTCCTGTTCCTGACCCTCATCCTGTCGCTGCAGGCCGCCTACTCAGCGCCCCTGATCCTGCTCGCCCAGAACCGGCAGGACGACCGCGACCGGGTCAACCTCGAGGAGGACCGCAGCCAGGCCCGCCAGGCCGTCGCGGATGCCGAATACCTCGCGCGCGAGATCGCCGCCATCCGGCTGGCGCTGGGCGACGTCGTCACCCGCGACTACCTGCGCTCGGAACTGGCCCGGCTCGACCGGGCCCGCGACGACCGGGACGGCTGAGCCGAGCGCCTGCGGGAACCCGCCGTTCGTCCTTATCGACGCTGCCCCATCTCGAGCGGGGCAGTTGCGTCATACCGGTGACCCACCTGCTGCGGGAGACCGCCTGCGGGCGCCGCCTCCTCGCCGAAGCCCCCGCTCAGGTAGCTGAGCCGTCTGCTGTCGGATCAGCCAGCCGTCAGGCCAGCT
>JAVEES010000192.1 GCA_030840285.1 Pseudonocardiales bacterium | reverse complement strand
TGGATCGTGGTATCGGAGTAACCGGTGAAGACCTTGGGATTCTTGGCGATCAGATCGGGGTCGAGGTAGGGGACCGTGCGGATCGAGTCCTCGCCACCGATCACCGAAACGATGCCGTGGACGTCCGGATTCTCCAGCGCCCAGTGCAGGTCGGCGGCCCGGGCCTCGGGATGCTCGCGAAGCCAGCCGGCATCGGCCGAAGCGTGCGGCGTCTGGACAACGTGCAGGCCGAAGGTTTCAGCCAGTTGCCGCTTGCCCTGCTCGAAGCGAGCTGGCAGCGCGTGAGCGGCACCCGAGGACAAGGAAATGACCGCTACCGTGTCTCCGGCGCGCAGCGCGGGAGGCTTGATCAGCTCCCGATGCGAGTTTGCGCGAGCTTGCGGAAATGCCATGAACGCACCGTAGCGGGCGACGGAACAGGTTTTGGCGAACTAGTCGGACGTCCTAGCAATTACTAGGACGTCCGACTATTCTCAATCGCATGGACGCAACCGAGATCGCCGCGGGTCGAGAGCGCTGGGAGCAGCGCCTGAGTAGATCCCGAATAACCGACCGCGACTTCACGACCCTTTCCGGTGAAGTGGTGGACGCGGTCTACGGGCCGCCGCCGGACTCCAGCGATCCGCGCTTCGAGCGCATCGGTTGGCCGGGGGAGTATCCCTACACTCGGGGCCTGCACGCTTCGGGATACCGGGGCAAGCCCTGGACGATCCGGCAGTTCGCCGGTTTCGGCAATGCGGAGCAGACCAACGAGCGCTACAAGATGATCCTCGACTCCGGCGGGGACGGCCTCTCGGTCGCATTCGACATGCCAACGCTGATGGGACGCGACTCCGACGACCCGCGTGCCCTCGGCGAGGTGGGGCACTGCGGCGTCGCGGTGGATTCCGCGGCGGATATGGACGTTCTCTTCGACGGCATCGACCTGGCCGACGTCAGCACCTCGATGACGATCTCGGGCCCGGCCGTCCCGATCTTCTGCATGTACGTCGTCGCCGCTGAGCGGCAAGGCGCTGACGTCAGGCTGCTGAACGGCACCCTGCAGACCGACATCTTCAAGGAGTACATCGCTCAGAAGGAGTGGATCTACCCGCCGCAACCTCACCTCAAGCTGATCGGCGACCTGATGGAGTACACCGCCGAGAACATCCCGGCCTACAAGCCGCTGTCCGTCTCGGGCTATCACATTCGCGAGGCTGGAGCCACCGCCGCGCAGGAACTCGCGTTCACCCTCGCCGACGGGTTCGGCTACGTGGAACTCGGCCTGTCGCGAGGGATGGACGTGGATACGGTCGCTGCCGGGCTGTCGTTCTTCTTCGATGCCCATCTCGATTTCTTCGAAGAGATCGCGAAGTTCCGAGCGGCGCGGCGGATCTGGGCGCGCTGGATGCGGGATCGCTTCGGCGCGAATTCGGCGAAGGCTCAGTGGCTGCGATTCCACACCCAGACCGCCGGAGTATCGCTGACCGCACAGCAACCCGAGAACAACATCGTCCGTACCGCCATCGAGGCGATGGCCGCGGTGCTGGGTGGGACAAACTCCTTGCATACCAACGCACTCGACGAGGTGCTCGCACTGCCCACCGACAAATCGGCCCAGATCGCGCTGCGCACCCAGCAGGTGATCGCCGAAGAGATGGGCGTGCTCAACGTCGCCGATCCGCTGGGTGGCTCGTGGTACGTGGAGGAACTGACCGACCGGCTCGAGGAGGCGGCCGAGAAGATCTTCGCGCAGATCATCGAGATGGGGGGCGACGGATCGGTCACGGCCGGCCTGCTGCGCGGCATCGAGGACGGCTGGTTCAGTGCTGAGATCGCCGAGAGTGCCTTTCGCTATCAGATCGCCCTGGAGAAGGGCGAGAAGCGGGTCGTCGGGGTCAATGTCAACGAGGGCGAGTACGGCGAGCCGCTGGAGATCCTGCGGGTGTCGCACGAGGTAGAGCTGGTCCAGCGTGGCGCGGTGCAGGCCCGGCGGCGCTCGCGCGACGATGCCGCGGTGCAGAGCGCACTGGCCAGGATGGTGGCCGATGCCGAGGCTGACCGCAACACCATCCCCGCGATGCTGGACGCCGCCCGCGCCGAGGCCACCCTCGGCGAAATCTGCAACGCGTTCAAGCCGCTGTGGGGCGAGTACCGGGAACAGGCTCGGTTCTAGCCGGGCGTGCGGCGAGCTCACCCGCCCGGTTTCGCTCTCAGCGGAGGCCGGTCGCGGCAGCTGGTCCGGTCATGCGCAAAAATGGAGGCATGCGTCCTGGAACTCCTCGTCCTGCAGGCTCTGCCGCCAACCGGGTACCGCCAGCGATGGCTGCCGCGATGACCGGGGCCGTCGATCTCGCGGCGGTCAAGGCCCGCTCGGAAGCCGCCGCCAGGGCGGCCAGCGCACCGCCGCCGTCGCACAACCAGTACGTGATCGATGTCGATGAGGCCAACTTCCAGGCCGAGGTGCTTGACCGGTCCTTCCAGGTTCCGGTGCTGCTGGATCTCTGGGCCGAGTGGTGCGAGCCCTGCAAGCAGCTTTCCCCGCTGCTGGAGAAGCTGGCCGGCGAGGCCGGTGGCCGGTTCTTGGTGGCCAAGATCGATGTCGATGCCAACCAGCAGATCGCGCAGATGCTGCAGGTGCAGAGCATCCCGACGGTTTTCGCGGTCATCGGCGGCCAGTTGGTCCCCGGTTTCCAAGGAGCGTTACCAGAGCCCCAGTTGCGCGAGTTCGTCGGCGCGTTGCTCGAGGCCGCGGCGCAGGCCGGGCTGTCCGGCGTGCTGCCCCCGGCAAGTGAGGACGGCGAAGCCGAAGGGCCTGCCGAACCGGCCGCGGCGCCGGAACCGCCCGAAGATCCGCGTTTCACCGC
>JAVEES010000188.1 GCA_030840285.1 Pseudonocardiales bacterium | reverse complement strand
TCGCTACCATATCGGTGCAGAACCGCCCAACTTGAGCGAGCGCCCGGGTCGGCGCGAAATAGGCGCCGACACGCGTCCATTTCGCGTGCCGACACCTATTTCGTGGCCGCGAGCCTCGATTCCGCCGACGCCCGGCAAACCGGCCTGACATGCTGGAGCCATGCCCGCTGCCCGGCCCGCTGCCCGCCCCGCCCCCCGTCCCGCGTCAGTACCCGCCAGACAGCTGACCCTGAGCAGCCGGGACGGCCGGGGCGCGCTGACCGCGACCGTGCTCGGCAGCGGGATGGTCTTCCTGGACGGCACGATCGCCAATGTCGCGGCACGCCAGATCGGCACCGACTTCTCGGCCGGATTCGCGAGCCTTCAATGGGTTCTCAACGGTTACGCCCTCGCGCTGGCCAGCCTCATCCTGCTCGGAGGCTCGCTCGGTGACCGGTTCGGGCGGCGATCGGTCTACCTGACCGGGATGGTGTGGTTCGCCTCCGCCTCGGTGCTCTGCGCGCTCGCCCCGTCCGTGCATATCCTGATCGCGGCCCGCGTGCTGCAGGGTATCGGCGGCGCCCTGCTGACACCGGGATCGCTCTCGCTGATCCAGGCATCCTTCGCACCGCAGGACACCGGACGCGCCGTGGGCCTGTGGTCGGGGATGAGCGGGGTGAGCACCGCCGTCGGGCCGTTGCTGGGTGGATACCTGGTTGAGCACATCTCGTGGCGCTGGGCATTCGGCATCAACGTTCCACTTGCCGCGGTCGCGATGATCCTGGCCCTGCGCTACCTTCCCGAGTCCCGCAGCGACGAGGAAGAGGGACCGCTGGACCTGCTCGGCACCGTTCTGATCGCCCTCGGCCTGGGCGCCCTCACCTATGGCACAACCGCCGCCGGGGATACCGGGTGGAAGGCGCTGTCGCTGGCCTGCACCCTTGGCGGGTTGGCGGTCCTTACCCTGTTCGTCCTGGTCGAGGCGCGGACCGAGTACCCGCTGCTGCCGCCCCGGCTGTTCCGCGATCGCACCTTCACCGGCGCCAACCTCATGACGTTCACGACCTACGGATCGCTCGGCGCGGTGATCTTCCTGCTGGTCTTGAACCTGCAGGTCGCGGGCGGTTACGGGCCGCTGGCGGCCGGGCTGGCAACCCTGCCCACCACCCTGCTGCTGCTGTTGCTGTCTCCGCGGGCCGGAGCGCTGTCGGCCAGAATCGGCCCGCGACTGCCGATGATCATCGGCCCAGTGGTCGCCGCCGTCGGAATCGCCCTCACCGCACGCATCGATCGGCATCACCACAGTTACCTCGTCGATGTGTTGCCTGGCATTCTGGTCTTCGGCCTGGGCATGTCGTTCCTGGTCGCCCCGCTGACCTCGACCGTGATGGCCTCGGCACCGCGCAACGACGTCGGCTTGGCCTCCGGGGTGAACAACGCGGTCGCCCGCTCGGCAGCCCTGCTCGCCGTTGCCGTATTGCCGCCGCTGGCGGGTCTGACGGGTGAGCGCTACCGGATACCGGACGTGATGGCGCACGGCTATCGCGTAGTGGTCGCGATCTGCGTCGGCTTGCTGGTTCTCGGTGCTGTCGTCGTTGCGTTCACGCTGAGAAGTGGCACGCTCATGGATATCGGACGAGCAGCGGGGGACGCCACGGGAGACGACCACACCAAGGAGGCGCACGGTGTCCAGGCAGAGCGAGCAACCGATTCTGCAACAGATTCACGACCTGGTGGCTGAAGAGAAGCAGCTGCGCACGACCCACACCGGGATAGGGCTGAACCAGCCCGAACGCAACCGGCTCGAGGCCATCGAGCGCGACCTCGATCAGTGCTGGAATCTGCTGCGTGCCCGCCGGGCCAATGACGAGTTCGGCACCGGCGAGTGATCAGCTCGAGACATCCTTGGTCGTGAAGCGCGCCCAGGCGAGTGAGAAGAACACTCCGACGTAGGCCAGCGCCGCCAGGCAGCCATGGGTGAGCCCCGCGAAGCTCAGCGGATCGCGCAGGACGTCGCCGAAGTCCAGCAGGTAACGACTGATCAGCCAGGGATGCACCGCATGCAACTGTGGTATCGCAACCAGCACCTGCATCGTGATCGCGACCGCCAGCGTCGCTGCCATCGCGGCGATCGGCACCTCGGTGAGGGTCGAGATGAACAGGCCCATCGCGGCGATCGCCAGCATCATCAGCGCCGCGTAGCCGACCACGACGCTCAGCCTGCCCAGGCCACCCACCATGCTGGTCTCGGTACCCGACAGCAGGGTGACCTTGCCTCGCGGAAACAATGCGAAGCCGATCGCGAGACCCGCGATAGCTACCGTGAGTGCCGTCGCCAGGCACCAGAATCCGACTGCCAGGAACTTCGTCACCAACAGCCTCGTCCGGCCGACCGGGACGACGAGGAGGTAGCGCAGGGTGCCCAGATTGGCCTCACCGGCGACCGTCTCGCCGACCACCACAGCGACCGCCATCGGCAGAAAGATCGGGATCACCACCACGAGTGCGGTGAACGATACGAAGATGCCGTTATGGGTGATGTTGCCGATCAAGGCACCGGCATCGCTGCCTGAGGGTGCGGCCAGCTTGACCGCGGTGCCGATGATGATCGGGATCGCGGCGAAGGTAACCAGGATCAGTTGATTGCGGCGGCGGCGCATCACCATGCCGATCTCGCTGAGCAGCAGCCGCCCACCGAGTCGAGGCAGAGGACCGGCAGCCCCGGCTGGCATTCGCCGCGTCTCAGCCGCTGACATCGAAACCCTCCCCGGTCAGCTGCACGAAGATCTCTTCGAGCGCGGGCTTGGCGACCGCGAAGCCGCGCACCCCGACCCCCGCCGCGACCAGCGCCGCGACCACTTGCTCAGGGGCCCGAGCACCCAGCACGGCCGAGGCCGACGCCCCGTCCTCGGCTATCTCGGTCAGGCCCAGATCCGCGAGAACCCCCTTGGCCACCACGGAATCCTGCGTTTCAACGGTGACCCGCACCTTCTGCTGCGCCGCGAGGTCGGCCATCGAGCTCTGCCAGACCAGCGCGCCGGTTCGCATCACCCCGACGTGGCTACACATCTGCTCCACCTCGCTGAGCAGGTGGGAGGACACGAAGACGGTCGTGCCGTCGCGTGCCAGCTCAGCGACCAGGTGCCGCACCTCGCGAGTCCCCTGCGGATCAAGGCCGTTCGTGGGTTCGTCGAGCATCAGCAGCTGCCGCGGCTGCAGCAACGCGGCCGCGATCCCCAGCCGCTGCCGCATGCCGAGGGAGTAGTTGCGGTATCGCTTCCCGGCCGCGGCGCTCAGCCCGACCCGTTCGAGGGCCTCGGAGATCCGGCGGCGCGAATCACCGCGGTACGCGCTCAGGTCGGCGGCATCCAGGCGTGCCAGGTTCGCCCGTCCGGACAGGTAGGGGTGAAAGGCGGGCCCTTCCACCAACGCCCCCACCCCCGGCAACGCCCGTGCCGCCCGCGACGGGACGAGGTGGCCGAGCACCTGGACCGAACCGCTGGTTGCGAAGATCAGGCCCAGCAGCATCCGGATGGTCGTCGTCTTGCCTGATCCGTTCGGCCCGAGAAAGCCGTAGACGGCGCCGTTCGGTACGGCCAGGTCGATCCTGTCGACGGCGACCTGGCCGCCCCGGAACCGCTTGGTCAGGCCCGCCGTTTCGATGGCCAGCGAGCCGCCCGCGCCGGAGGGTGGCTGCGGTCGCGGCTCGCCGGCCGGGACGGGGGGTTTCATCGAGCAGCGCTACTTGCCGACCGCTGCTTTGTAGAGCAGATCAGGGTCGACTGGGCCGACGTAGGCACGCCCGTCGTCGGTAATGAGCGCGGTCAGCAGCGTGGACGTGAACAGCCGACCGGTACCCCACGTGCCCGATACCCGCGGCAGCGATCCCAGCAGTGCGGTGGCTTGCCCGTCCTGCTTGCCGAGTGCCGCGATAGAAGGCACACCCGTGACCTTCGCGATGGTTGTCCACCCTTTGCCGATGGTCGTGACGTTACCCCCGGACGATGGGGCGGCCAGCGAACCCGAGCGCATTCCGTTCGCCGTCCCGCCGAGCGGCGTCTCCTCCGGCACGACTCCGGTAGGCGGCCGGAACGTGAAGAAGTCGTCGTCCGGAACGGCGAAATCCACCCGCGTGAACGACACGTCGATTGCCGCGCGGTCGCTGTTGCGGGAGAAGACCTGGACGCTCAGCGGCACCCTCGTCTTGCCGTCCACCGAGATCCGCACTGACCCGACCCGTGACCGGGCGTCCTTCGGCGTGAGCACGAGCGTGTAGGTCGAGCGGCCGGCCACCGTGCCGGTCCGGTCGGTGTTCACCGTCGTGGACGGGTCGATGAGCCGCAATGCCTGCTGCGCGGCCTGATCAGGCGTCAACGTCGGAACCATGGTCGGGGTGCTCTGTCCGGCGTCGGCCGGCAACAGGCTGTGGGTCGCCGTCCGGTTGTCGGAGTTCCACTGCCAGACGTCGCGGCCGTTTCGGAACACGTCCTGCTCACCGAGCGAATCGAGCAGTGCCACCCGCTGTTTCGTCTCACCGCCGTACCAGACCCGAGCCGTGTGCGAGCCGGTGAGCATGCCTAGCACCCCGGCGGAGGAGTTGCTACCACCGAGCTGCGGCAACTCGGGCAGGCCCAGCGATGATTTGGACACCACCGTGCCGGAGAACCCAGCCACCTTCGAATCGCCGACCGAGGCGAGCAGTTGTGCGGCGGTCTGACGGGGCAGGTTCGGCTTGGCATCGGCTGAGAGGACCCCGCTGGCCACCAGGGCCACGACGCCGACCGCGCCGACCGGCGCCAGCCAGCGCAGTGCGCGGCGCCGTGTGGAGGCGGACACTGAAGCGCGTAGAGGGGAAGGTTCAGAGGACGAGCTGAAGGGTGGAGCGACACTCATGCCCACAGGATCGTTCCCGCGCCCTGTGCGCAGCCTGAGGGGGCCTGAGCCAATCCTGAGCAGGACGGGGCAAGATCTGCTCATGCCGTCCCGATCCTCGACTTGGCCCTGCCCGCTCGGGGCTCGAAGCACCCTCGGTACGGCCGGGCCAACAGTCCGGCCAACAGCCGCGCCAACAGCCGCGCCAACAGCCGGGCTAACCGTCGGGCACACAGTCCGGCCAACCGTCGGGCCAACCGCCGTGAAAGGAAGCATCCGATGCGGCTGC
This sequence comes from Pseudonocardiales bacterium, assembly GCA_030840285.1. GTDB lineage: Bacteria > Actinomycetota > Actinomycetes > Mycobacteriales > Jatrophihabitantaceae > Jatrophihabitans_A. The sequence goes on along the minus strand of JAVEES010000188.1, from coordinate 11,191 downwards.
TGATCGTCGAGGACGAGGCAAGGATGGCCACCGCGCTGCAGCGCGGGCTGATCGCCGAGGGTTTCACCGTCGAGGTCGCCCTCAACGGCCCGGACGGCCTGCACCTGGCCCGCGAGAACACCTACGACGCGATTATCTGCGACATCATGCTGCCGGGCCTGTCGGGTTACCGCATCATCGAGGCGCTGCGCGCGGAACAGAACTGGGTTCCGGTCCTGGTCCTGTCGGCCAAGGACGGGGAGTACGACGAGGCAGATGCCCTCGACCTCGGTGCCGACGACTACCTGATCAAGCCGTTCTCCTTCGTCGTCCTGCTCGCCCGGCTCCGTGCCGTGCTGCGGCGTGGGGTGCGCCCGCGCCCGGCGATCCTGGCCTGCGGTGACCTGACCCTGGATCCGGCTGCCCGAGCCGTGCACCGCGGTGACACAGAGATCGAGCTGACCCCGAGAGAGTTCTCGCTGCTGGAGTTCCTGATGCGCCGGGCGGGCGACGCGGTCAGCAAGGCCGACATCCTGCACCACGTCTGGGACGCCCACTACGAGGGCGACGCGAACGTCATCGAGGTCTATGTCGGCTACCTCCGTCGCAAGATCGACCAGCCTTTCAATCGGCACGCGGTACAGACTGTGCGGGGCGCGGGCTACCGGCTGGCCACCGACGGTGGGTGAGCGTCAAAACCCCGCGGCGTGGTGGCGCCGGCGGTCCCTGCGGGCGCGCCTCACTCTGGTCTCGGCCGCGCTGTTCTCGCTCACCCTGATCATCGCGGGCGTCCTGTTGTTCATCCTGATCGGCCGCTCGCTGGTCAACACGCTGGACTCGTCGGCCGAACGTACCGGCCGTGAGGTCGCCGCGCTCGTCCAGCAGAACAGCCTGCCCAAGCAGTTGCTTGCGGGCAGCGGCGGGGTTTCGCTGGTTCAGGTGGTGGACGGTGCCAACCGGGTGGTGGCGGCCTCGCCAGGCGCCGACAGCGTGGTCTCGGTGTTGCGCGATAACGAGCTGACCCGCGCGAGGCTGGGCAAGCCGCTCAACGTCTCGGGTGCGCGGGCGTCCTCGGACCGGCCGCTGCGGGTCGTCGCGGTGCCGGCCGACATCCCGGCCGGTCAGCGAACGGTTCTGGTCGCCACCGATTTCGGGCGGGTGCTGGATTCGTCGCGGCTGCTCGAACGGACGCTGCTGGTCGGGGCTCCACTGGCCGTGGTCGCGATGGCCGCGCTCACCTGGTGGATCGTCGGCCGGACGCTGCGGCCGGTTGCTGCGTTGCGGCGCGGGGCGGCCGAGCTGAGCGCGTCCGGGCTGTCCCGCTCCCGCCTCCCGGTGCCTGACGCCGAGGACGAGATTCACTCGCTGGCGACCACGCTGAACGACATGCTCGACCGGCTCGACTCGGCCACCACCAAGCAGCGCCGGTTCGTCGGCGATGCCGCGCACGAGCTCCGCTCGCCTATCGCGTCGCTGCGCGTGCAGCTCGAGGTTGCCGGTCGAATCGGGGAATCGCGCGAGCTGCGCGAGCTCACCTCGGATGCGCTGGTCGACGTCGAGCGGCTGTCCACGCTGATCGACGACCTGCTGGCGCTGGCCCGATCCGACGAGCGCGGTGCCATCAAGAGCCGGGCGCTGCTGCGGGTTGACGATCTGTGCGCGGCCTCCGTCGACAGCTACCGCGACGCCCGGATCGGCGTGACCTGCATTCCCGGGGATCCCGTCACGGTGATCGGAGACCGGGACGGCCTGCACCGCGTGATGGTGAACCTGATCGACAACGCCGTGCGCTACGGGCGATCCGAGGTCACGGTCTCGGCCGGCACCGCGCCGCTCTCCCCCGAACAGCTCGAGGCCGATGGGTCCGTGCGGGGCTGGGCTGTCATCACCGTGGCCGACGACGGACCTGGTATCCCCGCCAACAAGCGGGAACGGGTTTTCGATCGGTTCTACCGGCTGGACACCGCTCGATCCCGCGCCGAGGGCGGAACGGGGCTGGGACTGTCCATCGTTCAAGAGATCGTGACCGCGCACGGCGGCACGGTCAGCCTGGAGGACAACCAACCCGGCCTACGAGTAATCGTCCGCCTCCCCCGCTAAGAACGCCTTGGGCGTCCCGAAATCCCCGAAAATGTCCGTTGCAGGGGTAATTCGGGACGCCCAAAGCGCAGTGGAAGGTGGGCGGGTGGACGGTGGGGGTGGGGTCAGCCGGCCGGGGTGCAGGTGGGCGAGGCGGTCGCGCTCGGACTAGTGCTCGGCGTCCGGGACGCTGACGGCGATGCGCTTGCGGTGCCCGATGCGGTGGTGCTGGTGCCACTGGCGCTGGGCGTCACAGACGGTGTGGGGCACGGCGGCAGCTTCTTCGGTACGGCGACCGTCAGCACGATCGGCGTATCGAAGGTGACCGACGATCCCTGCGCCGGATTCATCGCCATCACCTGGCCCACCTTGAAGCCGGGCTGCACCTCGGCGTCGGTCGGTGAAACTCGCAGCCAGCCCGCGTTCTGCAGCTTGATCCGGCCCTGGTCATAGGTCATCTTCGTGACGTCGGGCAGCTTTGACTTACCGTTGGACACCGTCAACTTGACGACGCTGCCCGGCGGAGCCGATCCCAGCGCGACCGGATTCTGATCCAGCACGGTCCCGGCCGGCTGCGGGGAGTTGGTCTGGTTGCACTGCCCGCGCAGCTTCTTGGCACTCAAGGCGCTCAGCGCGTCCTGGCAGGTCATATTGATCACCTGCGGCACGGTGACGTCGGCCGGACCGTCGTAGATGGTGAACGAAACCGTGCTTCCGTCGGGCAGTTGGGTGCCGGCCGCCGGGTCTTGGGTACACACCTGTCCGACTGCCGGTGTGACGTTCTGCGCACCGGACGTACCGGAGTTGCAAGGTCCGTTGCTCTTGTCGTGCGTGGGATTCACCGTCAGGTGCCAGGACCGGATGTTGCTCTCGGCGGCGGCCGGGCTGAGGCCGACCAGGGATTCGACGGTGTAGAGGGTGGGCGAGTTCGCCGCCTTCTTGTTATGCAGCAGCGCGACCGCGGCGGCACCGATTACCAGCAGCATGGCGAGCACCACCGCCGTCCAGATCAGGGCGCCGCGGCGGCCGCGCTGATCCTCCTCGTCGTCGTACACGGGCGTCAGGACGCCTGGCCGGTTCCCCGGCGGCGGCTTGGAGATGAACTGGGTGCGCTCCTCGTCGGTCATCACCGACTCTGCCTCGACCGCCTGCCCTGCGATCGCTCGCTGCAGGTCAGCGCGCATCTCGCCCGCGGTCTGATAGCGGTTCAGCGGATTCTTGGCCAGCGCCTTCATGACGATCGAATCGAGCGCCTTGGGTACCGCGGGATTCTCCGACGACGGGATCCGCGGGTTTTCCCGGACGTGCTGGTAGGCCACCGCAACCGGCGAATCACCCGTGAAAGGCGGGTGTCCGGTGAGCAGCTCGTAGAGCAGGCAGCCGGTCGAGTAGACGTCCGAGCGCGCATCGACCGACTCGCCGCGAGCCTGCTCGGGCGAGAGGTACTGGGCGGTGCCGATCACGGCGGACGTCGCGGTCACGGTGGCGGCGTTGTCGGCCATCGCGCGAGCGATCCCGAAGTCCATCACCTTCACCGCACCGGCATTCGTGATCATGACGTTGGCGGGCTTGATATCCCGGTGCACGATTCCCGAGCGATGCGAGAAGTCCAGCGCGCTGCAGACCTCGGCGGTAATTTCCATCGCGCGCTTGGCAGGCAGCTGCCCCTCTGACTTGAGCACCTCGCGCAGCGTGCGTCCTTCGACGTACTCCATCACGATGTAGGCGGTCGGCGAGTCGTCGAGGCCGCTGGGATCGCCGTCCTCTCCGGTGTCATAGACGGCGACGATGGACGGGTGGTTCAAACCAGCTGCGGCCTGGGCCTCCCGGCGAAACCGGTTCTGGAAGGACGGGTCGCGCGCGAGGTCGGAGCGGAGCACCTTGACGGCGACCTCGCGGCCCAGCCGCACGTCACGTCCTCGATGCACTTCGGCCATCCCGCCGTAGCCGATGAGTTCGCCGAGTTCGTAGCGTGCTCCGACCAACTTGGGCGCGGTCATGCTGCCATCCACTCTTCGCGCGTATAGGTCATCGCTTCGCCGTTCCCTGTCATCACTTGATTCCGATCGAGCTGAGGTATGCCTGCATCACGGCTTTGGCCACCGGAGCGGCAGCCAGCCCGCCCGTTGTCTCGTTGCCCGCCACGCCGCCGTTCTCGATGATCACGGCGACCGCGATCTTCGGGTTGTCGGCGGGCGCGAAGCCGGTGAACCAGGCGTGCGGCGGGTTGACGTAACTTCCGTCCGCGCGCTGCGGGCCGTTGTCCGCGGTGCCGGTCTTGCCGGCGACCTTGATGCCTGGGATCTGGGCGGCCGTTCCGGTGCCGTTGTTGACGACGTCCTGCATCATGCTGTTGAGCTGGTCGGCCTGGCTGGCGTCCATCACCTGGTGCAGCGTGCTCGGATCGGTATGGCTCAGCGTTGCCAGGTTCGGGCCTTGCTCCTCAGCCACGAGGTACGGGGTCATCAGGCTTCCCTTGTTCGCCACGGCCGCCGCGATCATCGCGCCTTGCAGAGGGGTGATCCGCACGTCGCGCTGACCGATACTGGTCTGACCGAGCGATGCGGCGTCCTGGACCGGTCCGATCGTCGAACCAGCGACCCGTACCGGAATCGTGAAATCGTTGCCGTCCATGCCGAAGAGCTCTGCCTCGCTGCGGATCTTATCCACCCCGAGATCGATTCCCAGCTGAGCGAAGGCCGTGTTGCACGAAATCGTCAGCGCGTGATCGAGGGTGTCGGTCTTGCCGTCGGCGCATTGCTCGCCGCCGAAGTTCTTCAGCTGGGTCGTCGTCCCGGGCAGCGTCAGCGAATTAGGCGCCGGGATGCGGCTCGCCGGAGTCTTTCCAGCCTTGAGCGCGGCTGCCGAGACAACCACCTTGAAGACCGAGCCCGGTGGATAGGTTTCGGTAAAAGCCCTATTCGCCAGCGGATTGTTCTTGTCGTTGATGTAGGAGTCCCACGCCTTGCGAATCTCGTCCGCCGAGTGCGAACTCAGTTTGTTGGGGTCATAGGACGGCGTGCTGACCGCGGCGAGGATCGCCCCGGTAGCAGGATTAAGCGCCACGACGGCACCGCGCCGATTGCCCATCGCTTGATACGCCGCCGCCTGAGCCTGCTTGTTGACGGTCAGCAGCACGTTGCCGCCTTGCGGATCGCGTCCGGTCAACAGATTCGTGAGCCGCTGGACGAAGAAGCGATCGTCATTGCCCGATAGCACCGAATCCTCGGCGGCCTCGATCCCGCTCTGGCCGTAATACAGCGAGCTGTAACCGGTGACCGGGGCGTAGACCGGGCCGCTGGGGTACTTGCGCAGGTACATCAGAGCGTCTTTGGTGGCCACCGAGTCAGCGATCGGCGTGCCGGACGTCTGCAGCGTGATCTGCCCGCGCTGGCGCTTGTACTCATCGAGCAGGACGCGGGCATTCGCGTCGTTGTTGCGGTAGGCGTCTCCGTGGATGACCTGTACCCAGTTGAGGTTGATGACGACCGCGAGTAGCAGGACGCCCACGAACATGGTCACCCGCCGGATCTGGCGATTCATGAGGTTGCCTCCGCCCGTCCCTGCGCAATGGGGACCGGACCGCTGTCGGTGGTGACCGCGGACGGCGGCGTCGTCGGCGGCCGGCGACCGGCATCCGAAACCCGAATCAGCAGCGCCAGCAAGGCGAAGTTCGCGACCAGCGACGAGCCGCCGTAGGACAGGAAGGGCGTCGTCAGCCCGGTCTCGGGCAGCAGCCGCGAGATGCCGCCCGCCACCACGAACAGTTGCAGGCCGAAGGAGAAGGCGATTCCGGTGACGAGCAGCTTGCCGAACGAGTCCCGCACCGCCAGCGCGGTCGCGAAGCCGCGAGAGATGAAGACGACGTAGATCGCCAAGATCGCGACCAGGCCGAACAATCCGAGTTCCTCGCCGAAGGAGGAAAGGATGAAGTCCGATTTTGCGACCGGCACCAGCTCCGGTCGGCCGCCGCCGAGCCCAGCCCCGAACAGCCCACCCGTGCCCAGCCCGAACAGCGACTGGCTCATCTGGTAGCCCTCGTTCTGCAGGTAGTCGAAGACGTGCAGCCAGACGTCCACCCGCTGCTTGACATTCGCGAACAGGTGGTAGGACACGAAGCAACCACCCGCGAAGAGCAGCACACCGATGATCACCCAGCTGACCCGCTCGGTGGCCACGTAGAGAAGGACCACGAAGAGCCCGAAGAACATCAGCGACGTGCCCAGATCATGGTTGCGCACGAGCACGCCGATGCTGACCAGCCAGGCCACCAGCAGCGGGCCGAAATCACGTCCGCGCGGCAGGTCGATGCCCAGCACCCGCCGGCCGGCAAGTGAGAGCACGTCGCGCTTGGCTACCAGGTAGGCGGCGGCGAAGATCGTCAGGCACAGCTTCGCGATCTCGCCCGGCTGGATCGAGAAGCCGGCCACCCGGATCCAGATGCGGGCGCCGTTGACCTCGCTGAAGCGGGCCGGCAGGACGGCTGGAAGCAGCAGCAGGAACAGCCCGATCAGGGCCAGCGTGTAGGCGTAGCGAGCGAGCACCCGATGGTCACGCACCACGAACAGCACGGTCAGAAATACCCCGAGGCCGAGGAAGGCCCAGACCACCTGGCTGGCAGCCGCCACGCCGCTGTAGGTCTGGCCGTTCTCGGCTGCCTGCTGGGCCAGCCCGAGATCGAGGCGGTGGATCATCACGAGTCCGAGCCCGACGAGCAGGACGGCGCAGGGAATGAGCAGCGGATCGGCATAACGAGCCGTGCGGCGGACCGCGACGTGCGCCGCTGCCCCGATTGTCAATGCCGCCAGCGGATAGGTCGCGACGTGCGAGGAAACCGAGGAATTCCTGGTGATCTCGACGATTGCCTCGGCGCACGCAACGACGAAGGCGGCCGCGACGATGTAGAGCAGCTCGGTGTTGCGGCGGGTCGGCAGCCGGTTTGAGGGCGCCCTCATGGCCGGCATTCCGTGGTAGCAGGCGAGGACGTCAGCGGCGGCTGAGTCGAGGGTGAGCGTGCCGGGCTCGACTTTGAGGACGCCGTCGGCTTGGCCGTTGCGGTGGGCCGTGACGTAGCGGTGGGGCGCGCCGTAGCGGTGGGCTTGCGGGTGGTCGTGGCGCGTGGTGGCGTCGTCCTTGCGGTGGCCGAGGTTCGGCCCGCGGTTGGGGTGGTGGTCGGCGACGGGCCACCGGACCCGGTCGGGCACAGGGGTAACAGTTGCTGCGCCAAACGGGTCAGGATCTGCTGGCCTTCATAGCGGCTTCGGGCCGTGATGCCGTTATTGACCTGGCTGCGGGGCGCCTGCTGCAGGTCATCCACCCGCAGATCGCTGTTCTGCACCACGGAGTACAGGGTGAACGGTCCGAACTCGGCGTTGATCCCTCGAAACAGCGCCACCTCGGTTCCGTCCCGGCCGACGAAGTACTGCGATTGCGTCCAGAAATATCCACCGGTGGCGGCCGCGAGGACGGCCAGGATCGCCAGCACCGTCACCGCCAGGCGCCGCCCCCTTCGACGAGCCGGCGCGAACACTGCCTTGACCGGCTCGACCCTGCCGATCCTCGCGGCCCGGGACGCGGGCGAGTCGGCCTGGTCGTCCTCTTGGGCCGACGCCGGATCGACGACCGCGCCGCCGATCACCGGGCGGTCGTCCCCTTCGGATTCGTCGACGACATCGGCCACGATGCACGTCACGTTGTCAGGACCGCCGCCGCGCAGAGCCAGCTCGATCAGGCGGTCCGCGCAGGCTTGCGGGGTTCCCTCGGACAGGGTTTCCAGCAGGGTGGCCGAGGTGACCACGTCGCTCAGCCCGTCACTGCACAGCAGGTAGCGATCGCCCTTGCGAGCCTCCCGAATCGAGATGTCGGGCTCGACGTCAGCGCCGGTCATCGCGCGCAGGATCACCGACTTGCGCGGATGGTGCGCCGCTTCCTCCAGCGTGAGCTTGCCTGAGTCAACCAGCGACTGGACGTAGGTGTCGTCGTGCGTGATCTGGCTGAGCTGACCGCCCCGCATCAGGTACGCGCGAGAATCACCCACGTGCACAACGGCAATCCGGGTCCCCGCGAAGCGGATGGCGGTGAGGGTGGTGCCCATCCCCTCGAGTTCGGTGTCGCTCTCGACCAAGTCGGCGAGCGCTGCGTTGGCATCGGCCACCGCGTCCCGCATGACCCCGATCAGGTCACCTAGTGGGCGGTCTTCGTCGAGGGGTTCCAGCGTGCCGATGACGATCTTGGAAGCTACTTCGCCCGCCGCGTGGCCACCCATTCCGTCGGCAATAGCCAGCAATCGGGGCCCGGCGTAGACCGAATCCTCGTTGTTGTTGCGGACCAGGCCGCGATCCGAACGGACGGCGTAGCGCAGCGTCAAGCTCATGCAGGTTCCACCGCTCGGCCGCGCGATCGCCGTGTCATCGAAGCTCCATCACGGTCTTGCCGATCCGGATCGCGACGCCGGCCTCCAGCGGCACCGGGCCGTCGACCTTGGACTGCCCGACGTAGGTGCCGTTGGTCGAGCCGAGATCCTCGAGGTACCACACCCCACTGGTCTCGGAGATGCGGGCGTGACGGGTAGAGGCGTAGTCATCGGTGAGGACGAGGGTCGAATCATTGGCCCGGCCGATGAAGATCGGCTTGCCGGTGAGGGCGACCCTGGTGCCGGCCAGGCTGCCCTCGACCACCACGAGCTGGGAGAGCCGGCCCCGTGCCGGACGGTTCTCGGTGCTGGGGGACCGCTTTGACCGCCGGCTTCTCGGCAGCGCGGCGACTCGGGGAGCGCCCGAAGCCCGCAACTCGGTGCGGATCACTCTCACCATGCCGTACACGAACAGCCACAGCAGGATGAGAAACGCGAACCGCATCAGCTGGATCGCGAGCGGCGAGGTTGTCATCCGCTCACCACCCAGGGCTCCGGGACGGCGTCGGCGTACCCGATCATGCGCCGTCCTGCTGGAAGACCAGCCGCGAATGCCCGATCCTGATGACGTCACCGTGCTGCAAGGCCTGGCTCTGCACGGAGTGACCGTTGACCGAGGTGCCGTTGGTGGAGCCGAGGTCGTAGAGGACCGCGCGACTCTCGGCCACGTGCACGTCGATGTGACGCCGCGAAACGCCCTGGTCGAGCAGTTGCAGGTCCGCGTCGTGCCCCCGCCCGACGATGTTGCTGCCCGGCTTGAGGGTGGTCGCCTGACCGGTGCCGTCAACTACCAGCTGGGCGCGGAACGCCGGTGGGCGGCGCGGTTCGCGGTAAGGCGCCGGTTCCTGGCGCTGCTGCTCGGGATAGCCGGCACGTTCGGGATAGGGGCCTTCCGGATGGCCGGCCTCGGAGTGCCCCGGCGCGTTCTGCTCCGGATACCACGGCGGGACCGGGACGTAGGGCGGCGGCGCGGGTGCCTGAGGCGGCCCTGCGAGTCCTGGCGCGGCCGGTCCTGGCGCGACGTGTCCTGGCCCAGCCTGAGCTGGATAGGGCTCTTGGTATTGCTCGGGATGACCCGGCACCACCGGCATGGACATCGAGTCATATGGCCGGCGGCGGGGCGGTGCCTGCGGCTCCATCCGAGAGGCGACCCCGAAGACTCCCGTGTGCAAGCTCTCATCACGAGCGAGGTAAACCTCGATGTCCCCGATGGTCTGCAAGCGGTTTTCGTCCAGATATTCCTGGAGCAGCTCGGCCAGCGACCGGCACAGCTGTGCCTGCCAGGGCGAGAGCCGCTCGAAGTCCGAGTCGCCCAGGGTGATCCGGTAGCGGTTGGGACACAGAACCTGTCCGGAGCCCATCACGGCACGCTTGTCAGATGCCTCCCGCTGGAGCGCCGTGCCGAGCTCTACAGGCTCGACCTGCCCTTTAAATACGCGGGCGAAGGCTGAACCAACCATTCCCTCCAGCCGTCGCTCGAAGCGCTGAGCCAGGCTCACGGTCTCGCCCCTCCTTCCCGTTCCGTCTCGCTGCCTCGGACATACGATGGCAAGCTGCGTACGTCACCGGCTCGACTACCAAGCGGGACGTCGGGACGTCGGGACGATGGTATCCGCGCCGCCTGTGGCGCGCGGGGACCCGGCAGTGGACCCCGCGCTGTCGTGTTAATCTATGACGTCTTTTCGGGACGCCTCGGGCAAGTGGCGGAATGGCAGACGCGCACGGTTCAGGTCCGTGTGTCCGTAAGGACGTGGGGGTTCAACTCCCCCCTTGCCCACTCAATCCTGGGGAAATCCCCTGGACTTCAATTTCAGCACTGCGATCGCTGAGCAGTCGCTCGCTATCTCCTCCGTCCTCATCACCGTCGCCGGCGCTTCGCGGTCATCCGCGTGCTTGGCACAGTGCGGCGCCGCCGTATCGGGGCACGGAACTCCCCCGGGGCCAGGTGGGAACCCGATAAGACGTGAGTCACTTTCCGAGGCATTTTCACAACCCGCGGAATCCGGGGACCCGGTCGCGGAGCAGGTGGTTGCGCACAGAAGTCTTCCCGGCACAAGTCTCGGGATGCAAACGAACTACGAGCGCCTCCGCGCCACCCACACCGTCTCCCGGATCCATGAATTCCCGGCTCCTGAGACCGTGACCGCCCGCCGCGTTAGCGGCGAGCAGGTCCCCACCATGGCAGCGGTGCTGCCGCGCCAGTTCCATCCGACCGCCCAAGTAGTGCTCGACAACGCGCCCCGCATCGGGGCCATGGTCGCCCTCGACGGGCAGAACCGGGTCGCGGCCGGCAAACTCGCCAAGCCGCTCGGCTGGGACGCCGGCAACTCTCTCATCGCCCGCTGCTCCGGTGACCGGGTCACCGTGACCGCGGGTCCCGTGAGCTGCCCTGCCGAGGCCGGAGTGAGCCTGGACTCCGACCGGCGCCTGACGCTGCCACCGGCCGCGGTCGGCGTTCTCGGCCTGACCGCCGGCGCCCAGGCTCTGGCCATCGCCATGCCCACCACCGGTGAACTCATCCTCCTTTCGGCTCAGGCGGCCCTCGCGATGCTGACTGGTCCCGTCAGCGTGCCGGAGCAGTCACCAGGGGCAGCCGGGCAAGCAGTCGAGAAGCCCGCCGCGCCCAAGACCCGGGTCCGCAAGCGGTGGCAGGCCGCCCAAGTGGCCTGAGCCAGACCGGTGGCCCGGCCGACACGATCAGCCGGCCACCGCCTCATTTTT